>SXJQ01000041.1 GCA_005779345.1 Actinomycetota bacterium | reverse complement strand
GACGCCCGGACCGGACGCCCGGACCGGACGCCCGGACCGGACGCGCCGAATAGATTCGCGCCGATGGACCGGGTGTGGACGCAGGAGACGCCGATCGGCGTGATCACGGTCGTCGTGAGCGATCGCGGGATTCGCGCGATCGCGTTCGCCGGCGAGGCGCCCGACGAGGCAGTCGGCGCCGTGCCCGAGCGCGACGCCGAGATCGCGGGTCGGCTCGACGACTGGTTCGCGGGTCGTACGCACGCACTCGATGTCGACCTCGACCTGAGCGCGGTCGTCGGGTTCCGGCGCACGGTGCTCGAGACGCTGCGGCGCGAGGTCGGCTGGGGCGAGATCGTGACCTACGGCGAGCTCGCGGAACTCGCCGGCCGACCCGGTGCGGCGCGCGCGGTCGGAACCGTCATGGCGAGCAACCCGATTCCGTTCGTCATCCCCTGCCATCGTGTCGTCGCCGCGGGCGGTCGCATCGGCGGATACGGCGGTACGACGACGTCGACGTCGGACAGCCTCGGCATCAAGCGCACGCTGCTCGCCCGCGAGGGTGTCCGGGTGCGCGGCTGATGCACGAAGGAAGTCGCAAGGCGATCATTGCGGCGTTTCTCGCCAACCTCGGCATCGCGATCAGCAAGCTGGTCGCCTGGTTCTTCACGGGCGCGGCCTCGATGCTCGCCGAATCGATCCACAGCTTTGCCGATACCGGCAATCAAGGCCTGCTCATGTTGGGGAGCAAGCGCGCCCGGCGAGCGCCCGATGCGAGCCACCCATTCGGTTACGGCGCGGCCCGCTTCTTCTGGGCGTTCATCGTGGCGCTCGTGCTGTTCAGCGTCGGTGGTCTCTTCGCGATCTACGAGGGCATCGACAAGTTGCGGCATCCGCACGCGCTGGAGTCGCCGACCTGGGCCATCGCGGTGCTCGTGTTCGCCATCGGTCTCGAGTCGTTCTCGCTGCGGACCGCGGTGCGCGCGACGCGGCCGTTGCTGCACGGCCGCAGCTACTGGCAGTTCATCCGCCGGACCAAGAACCCCGAACTCCCGGTCGTGTTGCTCGAGGACATCGGTGCCCTCCTCGGTCTCGTGTTCGCGCTCGCAGGGGTCACGACCGCGCACGTCACCGAGAACGCACGATGGGACGCCGCCGGATCGCTCGCCATCGGCATCTTGCTGGTGGTCATCGCCGGGATCCTCGCCGTCGAGATGTCGAGCCTGCTGATCGGCGAGTCGGCCGACCCGCTCGAGATCGAGGCGATGACCGCGCAGATCGTGGCAGCGCCCGCGGTCGTCCGCGTGATCCACCTGCGCACTGTGCAGCAGGGTCCCGACGAGGTCGTTGTCGCCGCGAAGCTCGAGTTCCGACCCGGGCTCGACGTCGCCGCCCTCGCCACGGCGATCGACGATGTCGAAGGGCGCATCCGCGCCGTCGTGCCGACCGCCCGGCTGATCTTCATCGAACCCGACCTCTACCGCGGGCAACCGGCCGACGAGATCGACTGAACCCGTGCCTCGGCTCGACGTGCCCGCGGCCGGTCGCGGGCTCTAGGTTCGGCGCCGTGACCGAACCACTCACGAGCGAGATCGGAGCCGGAACGAAGGTGTTCGACGCCGCGCCGGTGCGCGGTCGTTGGCGACGACTCGACTCGCCGATCGACGTGCTCGAACTGATGGACACCGGTGCCGAGGGGATCGTGGCGTGCGTGGCCGACGCGGGTGCGACATTCCTCGCGCCGATCTTCGACGAGTTGACGGCGGTCGTGTGCCTGTCGGGCACGCCGCTCAGCCACATCGGCATCGTGAGCCGCGAGTACCAGGTCCCCTGCACGATGAGCACGGTGCTGACGACACCACCTGCCGATGGCGACGAGGTCGAGGTCGACTGCTCGGGTGCGGCCGGCGTCGTCCGCCGGGTGTGAGGCGGAGGCGATGAGCGACCTCGTGCTTCCCGCCGGTTACGACGTCGGCGAGGTGAACCGGCTCATCCGCTATCACTCCGAGGTGAGCTGGCGACTCACCGAGCAGCGCACGGCGCTGGAGTCGGCGCTGATCCCGATCACCGCGTACATCCTCGTCGCCTGCATCGAGTGTTACCGGCGGTATCCGGAGCTCATGCAGGAGATCGCCGGGGCGATGTCGCCCGAGGAGATCGGGCGTGCCGGCCGCGAGCCCGGCAACGAGATCGACACGGTGCGGCTGTGGTCGATCGCGAACTTCCCGCTCGTCGGCCGCAACGTCTTGGCCGGTGTCGGCATGCTCGACTGGGATGCCGACGTGGTGCGGCTCGCGAACGTCTTCGACTTCTGGCAGCGGGCCGCGGCCGCGTACCGCGACGACGGCACGCTCCAATGCGCCGACGCAGACGGCCGGAGCACGCCGTTCGCTGCTGCGGTCGACACGATCGTGGCCGAGTGTCGTCCGATCGCCGACGACGTCGAGCGCGCCCGGATCCAACGGCTCAACGCGCTGCTGACCAGCCACGAGTTCCTGCTCTGGTTCGATACCCGCGCGGGCTACCAGGACAGTGGCCCGTATCCATTGCCCGACGGTCGATCGCTGCTGCTGCGCCAGTTCGTGAAGTTGGGGCCGTCGGACTTCGCCTGGTCGCACGAGACCGCGAGCGACATGCCGTACCAGCATGTCGTCGCCGCGTTCGTGCTCGAGGGCGTGACCTTCGGGATCACCGACTTCGGCACCGCGGTGACGAAGCCCGAGGACTACCTGCCGCATGTGCAGGCATTCGGGTTGTTCGACACGTCGAACGGTGCGTTCGATCCGATCGAGGGCGACGGACTCGACCGGCTCGCGGCCGCGGCCAAGGACGCGCAGAAGCGTCAGTACCGGCTCATCGCGGGGATGACCCGCGACGAGAAGCTGCACGCCGGCGCGTATGTGTACTTCTCGTTCTTGCGACCGTTCGCGCGCGTTGCAGGGATCGACGATCAGCTCGACTGGACCGTGCCGCGCGACAGTCTCGACCTGTACCCGTTCGTGTCGCTGATCGAGGGGACTCCCGAAGGCCCGCAGATGACGGGCGAGACGTACTACCCCCAGATCCCCACGGCCACCTAGCCCGGCCCTCGTCCGCCCGATCTGTTCGATCCGCCGGGAACCCACGCAACCAGCGTCGTGGGTGCGCCCTGAGCGCGGCCCGACGACGCCGGTTGGGGTTGGGGGACGCGATACGGTCGGCGTGATGGATCTCGAGAACCTCGATCGGCGTCAGATCGCGCTCGTTGCCTCGCGCGGCCGGTGCGTGGTCGGGCTCCTCTGCATCTTCTGGCCTTCACTCGTGGCCCGCGTGTGGATGGGGCGGAGCGAACCGGCGGTCAACGCCATGACCCGCGTGGTCGGTATCCGCGACCTCGCGCTCGGCATCGGTGCACTCACCGCGATCAAGGAGCAGCACCAAGACGCGGAATGGCTGTCGATGGGCGCGGTGTGCGACGGGTTCGACGCCGTGGTCAGCCTCGCGACACCGGGGCTCCCCAAGCGAGCGCGGCTGATCGGATTGTTCGCGGGAGCGATGGCCGCGGCCACGATGAAGCTCAGCCGCGACTTCGCCGACGAGCGCCAGACCCCACCCGCGCCCGTTCCGGCGCGCTGACTCGCGGCACGAACGTCAGCTCACCAGGTCTCGATCTGGCTGTTGGTGTCTGACCATCGGCTCGACGTCGCCGTGCCGAAGACGCGCACCGAGATCAACACGACCACGGCGATCAACGCGACGAGGATCACGTACTCGGTCAGGCTGGCGCCGCGCTCGCTGCGTCGGTCGCTCGCCGGTCGGATCCGGAATGTCCGCATGTGTGCCTCCCCCGAAACCTCGGCAGTCTCACCGCTCGCCGGGGTGGCGACAATGGGTCGTTCGACCTACTCGGTCACTCGCGACGCCGAGCAAGGTCAGAAGTCGATGCCGCTGAGTTCGGGGATCCAGCGCCGCGACCGCTCGACCGCCGAACGCCAACGCTCCCGATCGAGCGGTGCGCCGGGCTCGACCCGAACCCGCGGCGCCCAGGTGCGGCCGAGGTCGGCCACCGACCCGAACTCGCCGAGGGCGAGCAACGCGAACAGGGCCGCGCCGAGCGTCGTCGCCTCACGAACGGGCGAGACCTCGACCGGCTTCTGCGCGGCGTCGGCGAGCGCCTGGACAAAGGTGGGGTTGTCGCTCATACCGCCGTCGATGCGCAGCGCAGGGATCGGGATTCCTGAGTCGGCCTCGGCCGCCTCGACGAGGTCGGCGCCGCGCTGGGCGACGCCCTCGAGGACGGCACGCACGATGTGGGCACGCGAGGTACCGCGGGTGAGTCCGTACAACGCGCTGCGCGCGCCGTAGTCCCACGCGGGAGTCCCGAGTCCCATAAGCGCGGGCACGTAGACGACGCCGTCGGTCGACGCGCACTGCTGGGCGACGTCGTGCGACTGCCCCGCGTGCTCGAGGAGGCCGAGGTCGTCGCGGAGCCACTGCACGTTGGTCCCGGCCGCGAGCATGATCGACTCCAGCCCCCAGGTGACCGTGCCGTCGACGCGCCACGCGGCGATCGGGAAGCTGCCGTGCGCGTGGCGGTGGTCGGTGTGCGGTGCGGCGGTCCCGAGGTTCTGGTCGAGCATGCCTCCGGTTCCGAAGGTGATCTTGGCGCTGCCGACCTCGACGCAGGCCTGGCCCGCGAGCGAGGCCTGTTGGTCGCCGAGGATCGCGACGACGGGGGGCGCGCCGGGCAGCGCCGTGGCCGCGCCGAGCGGCCCGGCGGAGTCGACGATGCGAGCCATCGCCGAAGCGGGGATGCGCAGCGCGTCGAGCGCACTCGGATTCCAGGCGGTGATGCCGATGTTCGCGAGGCCGGTGACGCCCGCGTTGGTCGCGTCGGTGACGTGCAGCGATCCGCCCGAGATGACCGCGGCGACCCAGGTGTCGACGGTGCCGACGAGGACGTCGCGGCGGCGATCCGGGTCGGCCTGGTCGAGCAACCATTGCACCTTGGTCGCGGTCTGGTTGGGCGCGAGGCGCAGGCCGTGCTCGCGCGCTGCGAAGCACTCGCCGATCGTGCGCAGGTCTTGCCAGCCGAGGCCGGGGCCGATCGGTTCGCCGGTCGCGCGGTCCCACACGATCGCCGAGGCCCGCTGGTTGGTGATGCCGACACCGTCGACCGTCTCGCCGTCGAGTACCTCGTGCGCCACGGCGAGCACCGCCGCGGCCATCTCGGCGGGGTCGAACTCGACGAGACCGTCGGCCGGGGTCGCGGGCAGCACCTCTCGCGCGACCTCGCGCAGCACCGCTCCGTCGGCGCCGGTGACCGCGGCACGCACACCGCTCGTGCCGACGTCGAGCACGAGGACCCGGGTCGTGCTCACCAGCCCACCTCGCCCCACGGCGACGGCAACCCGAGCTTGCCGGGATTCAAGATTCCATTGGAGTCGAGGGCCTGCTTGGTCGCGCGGAGTACGCCGAAGCCCTCGCCGAGCGCGTCGCGGACGAAGCGCGCGCGGTTGAGACCGACGCCGTGATGGTGGCTGAGCGCGCCACCGCGGGCGAGAACGGCGCGCGTCCCCGCATTCCACATCGCGCGGTAGCACGCGTCCTTGTCTTCGATCGGGGGGCGTGCCGCGAACGTGAAGTAGAGGCAGCCGCCGTCGGCGTAGGAGTGGCTCTGGTGCGCGGAGGCGACCAGCGCGTGTTCGACGCCGAGGATCGCGGCACGCACGTCGTCGTAGATCGCGGGGAGCGCGCTCCACGGCGCCGCGACCTCCATGGTGTCGACCACGATGTCGCGCGAGACGAGTGCTTGCAGCGCGGAGACGTCGTTGCGGTGCCCGAGCCACTGCTCCACGAGTGCGTCGTCGAGCACCTCGGCAGCCGCGCACTCGCGCGCGACGATCGCGAGTGTCGCGTCGACGAGCACGGGGTCGCCCTCGTCGAGGACGAGCAGTACGTGCCGTTCGCCGGTCTGGTAGCTGCGTTGCGCCTCGGTCGAGTCGTAGAGCCGGAACACCGCCGGGTGCGCACCGCGTTGCACGCTGCGGCGCATCGCGTCGAGCGCGCCGGTGAACGTGTCGAAGCCGTACGCCGCGCGCGCCGAGTGCTCGGGCGCGGGATGAACCCGGAGGCGGGCGCCGGTGATGATGCCGAGCGTGCCCTCCGAGCCGACGAAGAGCTGGGTGAGGTCGGGTCCGACCGCGGCGCGGGGCGCTCCGCCGGTGTGGATCTCGGTGCCGTCGGCGAGGACGACGTCGAGCCCGGTGACGATGTCTTCGATCTTGCCGTACTTGCCGCTCAGTTGGCCGGCACCGCGGCAGGCGAGCCAGCCGCCGACGGTCGACAGGGCGATCGACTGCGGCCAGTGACCGCAGGTGACGCCGTGGTCGTCGCGCAACTCGTCTTCGAAGACATCACCGAAGGTCCCGGGGAGGACGTCGACGAGCATCGAGGTCGTGTCGACGGCGCGGATACCGGCGAGTGCCGTCGTGTCGAGCACGACGCCGCCGTGCACCGGGATGGACGCACCGAGCACTCCCGAACGACCGGCGGCGGCGGTGACGGGAACACGCGCGTCGTTGCACAGGCGCAGCACCGCCGCGACCTCGGCCGTCGTGTTCGGTCGCGCGACGATCGCGCCGCGCACGCCGACCGAGTTGTCGCGTGCCCAGTGCATCGCGAGTGGCCACCAGTCGCGCGACGCATCGGCGACGGCGGCGGGATCGTCGATCGTGTCACAGGTCGATCCGAGGCGGGCGACGAACGCATCGTCGAGTGCGACGCGCTCGGAGCGGAGGTGGTCGGTGACTGCGTCGGGGTCGCCCCCGAAGGCGATGGGCGGCGTGACCGCCCCGCGGTTCGTCTCCATGGCGGGGCAAGCTAGTTGCCGGCCCGCAGCCCGAGGCAGGGCGGTTCGGATGCCAAGCCGTTGTCAGGTGCTCGGGCGCGCCGCCACGGTGGCGCCGCGTTCGTGCGCGACCGAGGCGCGGAACTCGGCGACCTGCGCGGCCTGCTGCTCGGGGCTCCACCCGAGGTCGGCCGCCACGAGCGCCGCGATCGATTCCGCGGCCGCGCTCGTCGCGTCGCGGAGCAACAGGCGGGCGCGGGTGCGACGCGAGAGGATGTCGTCGAGGGTGGTTGCCATCTCGTGCCGCACGGCGTACACGGCCTCGGCCTTGAGATAGGGGAGGCCCGCGACGAGTGGCTCGCCGAGTTCGGGCCGTTCGCGCACGAGGTCGCGGACCTCGACGCCGAGGCTGCCGTAGCGGTCGGCGAGATGCTCGTCGATCCCCGTCGTGTCCCAGCCCTCCGCGCCGAGCAGCCGAAGTTGTTTGGTGCGCGATCGGCCGCCGTGCCCGAGCACGTCGACGGTCGCGTCGATCGTGTCGGCCGCCATGCGCCGGTAGGTCGTGAGCTTGCCACCGGTGACGGTGATGAGGCCGCCATCGGAACGCCGCACCGACGCCTTGCGCGAGAGGTCGGCGGTGCGCGCCGAGGCCGCCGTCTTCACGAGCGGTCGGAGCCCCGCCCAGGTGCCGACGACATCGGCCTCGGTGAGGTCGGCAGTGGTCGAGAAGTTGATCGCGGAGAGCAGGTAACGCACGTCGGCGTCGGTGCACTGCGGATCGTCGACATCGTCGTCGTAGTCGGTGTCGGTGGTGCCGACATAGGTCGAGTTGCCCCACGGGACCACGAACACCGAGCGGCGGTCCTTGGGGACGGGGACGACCGCAGCGATGTCGTTCTGTACCTTCGACCACGGCACCGTGATGTGGACGCCCTTCGCGGGTCGGATCGATCCGGGATGCGTGCCTTCGTCGAGGCTGCGCACTTCGTCGGCCCAGACACCGGTCGCGTTGACGACCGTGCGGGCGCGCACCTCGATCGAACGACCGTCGGCCTCGATCGCGGCACCTTCGATCGTGCCCGACGCCGACTTGAGGAACGCCGTGACCGTCGCGCGGTTGACGACGACCGCGCCGTGCGCCGCGGCGGTGCGTGCGATGGTGAGGGTGAGCCGCGCGTCGTCGGCGCGCGCGTCGTAGTACAGGTAGCCGTAGGCGATCCGGTCGGCGCGCAACGTGGGGACGTGCGCTTGGGCCTGCTCGACGCTGATCCGGCGGTGCATCTTGCCGATGCGCAGTCCGCCGGTGAAGTCGTACATCCACATCGACGTGCCGACGAGGCGCGCGATCCGCCGGTCGAAGAGGCCGTCTTTGCCCTTGAAGACCGGCAACAAGAACGGGAGGATCCGCACGAGGTGGGGTGCGATCGTGCGCAGGATCTGGCGTTCGGCCAACGCCTCGTAGACGAGCCCGACCTCCTTCTGTTGCAGGTAGCGGAGCCCGCCGTGGATGAGTTTGCTGCTCTTGCTCGATGTCCCAGAGGCGAAGTCGTCGCGCTCGACGAGGGCCACGCGCAGGCCGCGCGACGCGGCGTCGAGGGCGCAGCCGACGCCGGTGATGCCGCCGCCGATGACGAGCACGTCGAAGCGTTCCCCGGCGAGGCGGTCGAGGGCATCGGGGCGCGAGAACACCGTTGTCACGAGAGCGAGGTTACCCGCCGGTAGGGCACCGACCTCGGGCCGGAGCGTGGTCAGAGACCGAGCGCGAGGTAGATCATCGACACCGGGTAGGTGCGATGGGGTTGTTCGGGCGTCGCCTCCCGATCGGTGAAGCCGAGGCCGCGGTACAGCGCGATCGCGGCAGCACGCCAGGGCACGACGTCGAGGGTCATCCGCACGAAGCCGAGTTCGGTCGCGTGGACGATCACCGCGAGCGACAGGTCGCGCGCCACGCCGCAGCGGCGGCGGTCGGGCCGCACCCAGAGCCGCTTCATCTCGCACGTGAACGTGTCGACCGGCACGACCCCGGCACCGGCGATCGCGGCACGATGGTCCTCGGCGACGAGGTAACCGGCGCGCGGCGTCGCATAGACGGCCGCGAAGTCGACGAGCTCGGGGAACATCGCTGCGATCGACGCATCCGACAACGGCTCGCCGGCCGCGACGCTCTCGTGGCGAGTCGCCTCGACGTACTCGCGCACGAGGAGCCGCCCCAAGACGCGGTCGGCGGTCGCCGCCAGGTCGAGCGTGCGGGTGCTCACGGCCGGGAACTCTACGAGTGCGGCGGCTCAGGCGTCGATGAGACCGACGCCCGCGCGCACGGCTGTGAAACCCGCCACGGCGAGTAACAACCAGGCGAAGGCGCGGCGCAGGCGTGCGTCGGGGGTGTGCCGGGTCAGGTGCGTCCCGACGGCAACACCCAGCATGGCCGCGGTGAGGAACGGCACGACGACCCGCCAGTCGATCGAGTCGGCGTGCAGGCGTGTCGTGAGTGCGACGAGCGAGTTCAAGACGATCACGAGCAGCGACGTCCCGACCGCGTCGGCCATCGGGAGACCGAGCACGAGGACGAGGGCCGGTACGACGACGAACCCGCCGCCGACGCCGAACGTGCCGGTGAGCAGGCCGACGCCGCTGCCGACGACGGCGACGAGCAGCGGACGGGGGAGTGCCCGCCGCGGCGGATGGGTCGACGGGCCGGCGTGGGAACGCAACATCGTGACGCCGGCCGCGACCATCACGGGAGCGAAGCCCAACAACAGCACGTCGGGGTCGAGGTCGTGGGCGAGCCGACCTCCGAGCAGCGTCGCAGGAATCCCGGTCAGCGCGAACACGATGCCGTCGCGCGCTCGCACGTGGTGGGCGCGCGCGTGAGGGACGAGCGCCACGGCCGCGGTGACCGCGACGAGGAGGAGCGATGTCGAGGTCGCCGCGGCGGGTTCCTGCCCGGCGGCGAAGACGAGCACCGGGACCGCGAGGATCGACCCGCCGCCGCCGAGGGCGCCGAGCGACCAGCCGATGAGGAACGCGAGGGGAGAAGCCAACAGGGCGCGCATGGCGACACCGCTCTCGGGATCGTGGAGGGATGGGGGAACTGCGGCCCGCCCGGATCGTGCTCCGAGACGACCGCGGCGCGGACGTCAGACCGGATCGAGACGCGCGACCTCGCCACCGGCCTGGGCCCAGGCGTCGAACCCGCCGAGCAGGTCGGAGACGTCGTCGAATCCATTCGCTTGGAGCAGGGACGCGGCGAGCGAACTGCGGTAGCCGCCGGCACAATGCACGACGGTCGGGCGCTGCGGGTCGAGCTCGTCGATGCGGCCGCGCAACTGCGCGAGTGGGACGACGACCGCGTTCGGGATCACGCCGAGCGCAGTCTCGCCGGGATTGCGCACGTCGACGATCTGGAGGTCGGCGCGCGTCGCGATGGCGTCGACGAGCTCGGAGGCGGTGACACGCGAGGAGCGCTCGACGCGGTCAGTGTGGGCCAAGAACGCGGCCGAGCCGCCGTCGAGGTAGCCGACGACCTGATCGAAGCCGATACGACCGAGGCGCACCCGCGCCTCGAGTTCGGTGCCGGGCTCGGTGACGAGCACGATCGGCGTGTCGGGCGTGACGACGTCGCCGCAGTACTCGGCGAAACGCCCGCCGAGGCCCACGTTGAACGATCCGCGCAGGTGGCCCTGGGCGAACTCGGCGTGGTCGCGTGTGTCGATCACGACGGCGCCCGCGGCGACGAGCGCGTCGACGTCGTCGCAGTCGAGTGCACGGGGCGGCTCGACCTCGTCGAGCGCGGCGCGTTCCTTGCGGTTCTGCACCGCGTCGAAGAAGAAGTACGGCGGCGCGATCGGCTGGTGCTCGGTGACCTTGGCGACGAACTCCGCCTCGGTCATCGGTGCGAGCGCGTAGTTGACGCGCCGCTGCTCGCCGATGGTGGAGGTCGTCTCGGTCGAGAGCTGCTTGCCACACGCCGATCCGGCGCCGTGCGCGGGGAAGACGCGCGTCTCGTCGGGGAGCGTGAGGAGCTGTTCGTGGAGCGAGTGGTAGAGCAACCCGCCGAGTTCGTCGGCCGACACGCCCTTCGACGACAGCAGGTCGGGGCGGCCGACGTCGCCGATGAACATCGTGTCGCCGGTCAACACGCCGTAGGGCAGCGTGTCGTCGGGGTGCTCCCAGACGACGATCGAGATCGACTCGGGCGTGTGGCCGGGCGTGTGTCGAACCTCGAGGACGACGTCGCCGAGCGCGAGTCGAGTGCCGTGTTCGAGCACCTCGATGGGGAACTCGGCGACCGCGGTCGGGCCGAACGAGATGGTCGCGCCGGTCGCGTCGCGCAGTTCGAGGTGGCCCGACACGAAGTCGGCGTGGAAGTGCGTCTCGATGACGCGCTCGATGCTGAGACCCTGGGCGGCAGCGTCGTCGACGTACTGCGCCACGTCGCGTTGCGGGTCGATCACGACGGCACGACCGGTCGTCTCGTCGCCCACGAGGTAGGACGCGTGGGAGAGGCACTCGAGGTAGTACTGGCGGAAGAACAACATGGTGCGCTCCTGGTCTCAGGCGAGCTTGAGGAACAGCCGCTCGACCTCTTCGAGCGGATAGCCGTCGGCGGCCGCGCCCTCGGGGTCGGTGAGGCACTGCACGAGGCCGGCGGCCATGAGCTTGAAGCCGACCTGCTCGAGGGCCTTGGTCGCCGCGGCGATCTGGGTGACGACGTCGCGGCACTCGCGACCGTCGGTGAGCATGGCCTGGATGCCGCGTACCTGGCCTTCGATGCGGCGCAGCCGCTTGGTCAGGTCCGTGACCGTCTCGGTGGGGATCTCCATCGGCCGAGTATACCCCCAGGGGTATCGGTTGTCCACCCGTCTCTCCGCGGCGACTGTGAAAGTGCGCGCGGGGTTCGGCCAGTCCGACCCTACGCTCATCGCGTGCGCCCTTCGTTCGACCGGTCGGCACCGGGTCCGACAGGTTCGGATCCGTCACGGGTCCGGCGTGCCGATGCGAACGACATCACCGAACTGATTCGCCTGCGCGGTCTGATGTTCGACGAGATGGGGCTCGACACGGCGGACAGAAATTGGGAAGCGGCCGCCCATGACATCATTCAGCGGGAATTGGCCGCCGACCGGCTGGCAGCGATGGTCGTCGACTCGCCCGACGGCACGGGTGGGCTGGTCGCGAGCGGGGTCGTGCAGTTCGACGTCGGCCTGCCGTTCCCCGGCATCGAATCGCCGGGGCGCGCCTACATCTCATCGATGTCGACGGACCGGAACTGGCGCGGTCGCGGCTTTGCCGGCGAGATCTTCCGCGGGTTGCTCGCTGAATGCGAAGCCCGCGGCGTGGAGGTCGTCGGCCTCCACGCCACCACCCAGGCCCGACCGATCTACGAACGGCATGGCTTCGTGGCTCGTGGCGGCAGTCCGGAGATGCGACGCGTTCGCCGTGCGGCGAGGGAGTCGAAGTAGCTCGACGCACGGCGGCGCAGCGATCCTCCGAGCCGGGCGATGTGCCGCGGTCAGATGACGGTGCCGGGGAGACCGGTGTCGGTCGTGACGTCGAGGCCGGCTGCGGCCCAGGCCTGCATCCCGCCGACGAGGTTGACCGCGGTGATCCCGCGGGCCGCGAGGAACTCGGTGGCCTTGGCCGAGCGGGCTCCCGAGCGACAGATGCACACCACCTGACGATCGGCGGGGATCTCCGCGACGCGGTCGGCGATGCCACCGAGCGCGATCCAGGTGGCGGCCGCGGCGTGGCCGGCGGCCCACTCGTCGGCCTCGCGCACGTCGAGCAGGAAGGCGCCCTGCGCGATCGCGTCGGCCGCGTCGATCGGGGCGATCTCGGGAACGGTCATCGGAAACTCCAGCGGGTCGGCGGGTCGGCGGGTCGGTGGGTCAGTCGGTGAGGCGTGCTGCGGCGATGCCGCGCAGCAGTGTGTAGTCGGCCTTGCCCGACGGCGACCGCTCGAGCGAGGCGAGCCCGAACACTCGCTTGGGTGCCTTGTACGCCGCGAGCGTCTCGCGCACGAAGGTGCGGAGTTCGTCTTCGTCGATCGCGACACCGGGCGCGGCCTCGACGAGGCCGACGACCATCTCGCCCCAGCGCGCGTCGGGCACTCCGACCACCACGGCATCGTGCACGCTCGGATGCGACCGGAGCCGGAGCTCGACCTCCTCCGGATAGATCTTCTCGCCGCCCGAGTTGATGCACGCCGAACCGCGTCCGAGCAGCGTGACCGTCCCGTCGACCTCGACGCGCGCGTAGTCGCCGGGAATCGAATAGCGACGGCCCTCGACCATGCGGAACGTTGCCGCGGTCTTGACGTCGTCCTTGTAGTACCCGACGGGGATCGGGCCGCCGACGCCCAACATGCCGACGCGGTCGTCGCCGGGAACGACGAGCGTCTCGTCGTCGGCGATGACGACCATGCGTTCGGACAACCGGAACGACGCGGGCTTGATCTCGCTCGGGTCGCGCACCTCGCTGCGCGTCATGATGCCTTCCGACGCGCCGAGCGAGTCGACGATCGTGATCCCGGGAAGGTGTGCGAGGAGCCCTTGCTTGCACTCGGGCGAGAACGTGACCCCCGACGACGTGATCGCGCGGAGCGACGACAGGTCGCGCCGGCCTTCCGAGGCGTCGAGTTCCGCGAGGAGGGGGCGGGCGAACGCGTCGCCGACGATCGTGATGACCGCGACCCGCTCGCGCTCCACCGCCGACCAGACCGCGGCGGGGTCGAGACGGGCGTCGGTCAACAGCACGAGCGTGCCGGCACCCGACAACGTGCTGAGCGCCATGAACAGCCCCGTCCCGTGCATGAGCGGACACGCGGGGAGCAGCGTCGCGGCGGCGTGGCCGCGCGCGATCGTCGCTGCGACGTCGGGTGGGTCCTGGCCGGGGCGCGCCATCTGCCACAGCGCGACCGCGAGGTCGTCGGAGCGCCACATGACGGCCTTGGGCGATCCCGTGGTTCCGCCGGTGTAGATGAAGATCAGGTCGTCGCCCTCGGGGTCGCGGGCGGGTGGCTGCTCGCCGTCGGCGATGACCTCCGCCCACGAGGTGGCACCGGAGACCGGGGTGCCTACGTTCGGCACCGCGACGAGCGCGATCTCGGGGTTGTGCTCGCGCGCGACGAGCGCGGCGTCGGCGAAGTCGTCGTGGAGCACGAGCGCGGCGGCGTCGGAGTTGTCGATGAGGTAGCCGATCTCGGCGCCGGTGTAGCGGTAGTTCACGTTGACCGGCACCGCGCCGAGCAACTGCGCGGCGAAGAAGGCGATCATGTACTCGGGACAGTTCACGAGTTCGATCGCGACCTTGGCACCCGGCCCGACCCCGCGTCGCGCGAGGTGCCCGGCGAGCGCCCGAGCCTCGGCGTGCAGCGCGGCGTAGGTGACCCGTCGATCGCGGCCGACGATCGCGACGCGCTCGGGAGCGTCGCGCGCGGCGGTGATCCACGCGCGGGCGAAGGAGTGGTCGGACATGGCCGGCGAGGCTACGACGGCGCGGGCCGCGCGGATCCACCGGCGGTGGCTGCCAGAGCCGACCGGCGCGCCGCGGTGTCGGTCAGATCGAGTTCGGCGTGGCCGCGCGGGCCACGATCCGTTCGGCCGGCGCGACGGCCGCGGCCGCCGCG
>SXJQ01000343.1 GCA_005779345.1 Actinomycetota bacterium | reverse complement strand
GTTCGGGGAGCGACGGGCCATGGTCGTCGAGGTGCAGGGTCCACAGTTCCGCCCAGAACCCGCCCCCGAGTCGTTGCGGTGGGGCCGCGAGCGCCCACCGCGGTGCGTCGAGTCGACGGAGTGCGGCGAGGGCGAGGTGGATCTCGGGCGGGGTTTCGGGGTTGACGGCAGCGGGGATCTCAGGGATACTCACGCAGATGACCGTAACGGTAAATACCGTCAATGTCTAGCTCTGATTCCCAGGGCTGGTCGATCGACGAGCTCGCCCAGCTCGTCGGCGTGCCGTCCCGCACGATCCGGGAGTACCGGACCCAGGGCCTGCTGCCGCCTCCCGCCAAGCAGGGTCGCCTCGGCGTGTACGACGAGAGCCACCGGCGGCGCCTCGAGCTGATCGGCCGGATGCAACAGCGCGGCTACTCGCTCGCTGGTATGCGTGACCTGTTCGACGCCTGGGATCGTGGCGAGTCGCTCGAAGACGTGATCGGCGACACTGGCCTCGACGAGGCGACCTCGACCCTCACGGCCGACCAGCTCGCCGCGCAGATCCCCGCGCTCGGCGCGCCCGAAGCGCTCGACGCCGCGGTCGACGCCGGTCTGATCCACCGCGCCGGCGATGGACGTTGGCATGTCCGCGCCCCTTCGCTCCTCGCGCTCATCGACGATGCGGTCGCGGCCGGACTGCCGTTGGGCGAGGCATTACGGACGGCCTCGGTGATGCGCCAGGGCGCGCGCCTCCAGGCCGAGCAACTCGCGACGATGCTCGTGACCGAGCTGTGGGATCGATCGGAACGCGCCGAACTCGAGCGGCTGACCCGCCGTGGTCGCGTGTTGGTCGCGCGTGCTGCCGCGGCGCTGTTGGTCGACGAACTCGGCATGGCGTTGCGTCGGCGCGCGCCGTCGGTCGGATCCGGCGAGCTCGAATCTCTGATCAACACCGTCCGCATCGGCACTGCGCACCACGACCCGACCCGCGACACCGAGGACCCGCGATGACAGCGAACGAACAACAACGAGAACACTGGAACGGTTCGGAATCCGAGCACTGGGTGACCCACGCCGACCGGTACGACCGACAGCTCGAACCCTTCGTCAGTCCGCTCCTCGATCGGCTCGGAATCAGACCCGGCGATCGCGTCGTCGACATCGGGTGCGGGTGTGGCGCGACGACGCTGGAGGCCGCGCAACGCGGTGCGGAGCGAGTCGTCGGTATCGACATCTCGGCGCCGATGTTGGCCGTCGCACGCGAGCGAGCCCGCGCCGCGGGGGTCGCCACCGTCGAGTTCGTGGTTGCCGACGCGCAGACGCATCGGTTCGAGGCGAGCTCGGTCGACGTGGTGGCGAGCCGCTTCGGGGTGATGTTCTTCGACGACCCGCTCGCCGCGTTCACGAACCTGCACGGAGCACTCGCGGCGGCCGGCCGGCTCGGCTTCGTGTGCTGGCAACCTCTCGCCGCGAACCCCTGGTTGTTGGTGCCCGGGCTCGCTGCCGCTGCGCATGTGCCGCTTCCCGAACTCGGCGGCGACGGTGGCCCCGGCATGTTCTCGTTGGCGTCGCCCGACACGATCCGAGCGATCCTGCAGGGCAGCGGGTTCGCACGGGTGGACGTGGAGGCGCTGACCCCGACCCTCACCCTCGGGGGCGCCGAGTCGCTGGGCGATGCTGTCGACTACCTGCTCGGCACGGGCATCGCGCGGGCGATCCTCGACCCGGCGCCGCCAGACGCGCGTCAGCGAGCGATCGAAGCCGTGACGGCCGTGCTCGCCGAACATCACGAACCCGGTCTCGGGGTCCGCTTCGGGTCGGGCGCGTGGCTCGTGACCGCGACCCGATGACGTGCGCCCGGGTGGTCGCCGAGGCGGCGCGTCAGGACCCCATTGCCCGCGGGTGGGTCTCGTACATGCGGAGCGCCGCGAGGATGCCCGACGCGGCGGTGAGCGCGGCGACGGCGTAGATCGCAGCCGGGATCGAAACGAGGTCGGCGAGGATCCCCGCGAGGAGCGCACCGATCGCGAAGCCGCCGTCGCGCCAGAGCCGATAGATGCCGACCGATCGCGCTCGCCAGGTCGGGTGAGCGACGTCGCCGATCGCTGCGAGCAGCGTCGGGTAGACCATCGCCGTTCCGGCTCCGAGCGCCATCGCGCCGACGGCCCACGCCGCGAAGGCGTCGGTGGCCGCGATCCAGGCGATGGCGACCGCTTGGGTGAGCATGCCGCCGACGATGAGTGGCTTGCGGCCGACCCGATCGGACAGGCCACCGGTGTAGAGCTGTCCGAGCCCCCACACCGCGGGGTAGAGCGCGGCGAGCACGCCGATCCGCCCGACGGAGAGCCCGGCGGTCGCGAAGAAGATCGGGAACAGACCCCATGCGAGCCCGTCGTTGAGGTTGTTCACCAGGCCTGCCTGTGAACACGACGCCAGTGCCTTGTCGCGGAACGAGGTGAGGCGGAAGATCTCGCCGGTGCTCAACCCTTCGTGGTGCGTGTCGCTCGTCGTCACGTGGTGAACGGCTTCGTGGCGCGCGTGAGCGTGGGTCTCGCGCACGAAGACTGTGGAGAGGGCGAGGCCGAGGCCGGCATAGGCGAGGCCGAGGAAGAACGGTTCGGGCCGCAGGCCCGCGTGTTGGGCGATGAACCCGGTGGCGAGCGCAGTCATGGCGACGGCGCCGTAGCCGGCCGCCTCGTTGAGCCCCATCGCGAAGCCGCGCCGCGCGGGGCCGACGAGGTCGATCTTCATGATGACGGTCGTCGACCAGGTGAGGCCCTGATTGACGCCGAGCAACACGTTCGCGAACACGACCCAACCCCAGTTGGGTGCCCACATCAAGAACAGCGGGATGGGCAGCCCGATGATCCACCCGGTGACGAGCACCGGTTTGCGGCCGTATCGATCCGACAGCGTTCCGGCGAAGAAATTCGTGGCTGCCTTCACCGCGCCGAACGCGACGATGAACGTGAGGGTTGCGGTGAACGCGGTGAGTCCGAACTCCTCCTTGGCGAGGAGCGGCAGGACCGTGCGTTCCTGACCGATCATGCCGCCGACGAGCGCGTTGACGCCGACGAGGAGGGAGAATTGCGCGACGTTCTCGCGCAGTCCGAGACGCAGCGGACGCTCGGTCTTGGTCATCGCCCGGAATCGAGTGGTCGGCCGGTCGCGGCCGACCAGGTGTCGGGTCCACCGTCGAACACTGTGATGTCGTGGCGGCCCGCAGCAGCGAGGATGCTGGCCGCGGTCATCGCGCGTTCGCCGTGGCCGCACATGACCGTGTGCGCGCCCGGCCCGACCGTGGCGGCGCGCGTCGCCGCGAGTTCGATGTTGATCGATCCGGGGACGTGGCCGGTGCCGTATTCGGTCGCCTGACGGACGTCGATGATCGACGGCGCGAGGCGCTCGAACCCGACGACAGGAATGGTGGCGGCCGGGCGCTCGCGCGCCAGCCACACCTCGAAGCCGCCGTCGAGTTCGCCGGCGAGCGACTCGTAGCCGATGTCGAGGCACTGTCGCACGAGTTCGGTGCGGTCTTGGTCGTCGTCGAGCACGAACACGATCGGACGGTCGGGAACGACGAGCCACCCGACCCAACTCGCGAATACCGGTCGTAGCGCGTTCGACAGCGATCCCGGAACGTGCCCGGACGCGAAGGTTCTGAACGGCCGCGCATCGACGACCGTCGCCCCCGCCGCGATCTGGCCCTCGAACGCTTCGAGCGTGAGGCGGTCGAGGACGGGGATCGTGTCGAAGCGTCGCGGGCCGCACCGGTTCAGTTCGGGGAGCCGCGCGAAGTACGACGGGAAGGTGCCGAATCCGGCGACGAGGCGCGCCACGAATTCGTCTTCGCTCGGCGCTCGGAGCAGCGGGTTGGTCTCCCGTTCGTGGCCGAGCGTCGTGATCCGCTCGGCCGCGCCGGGCGCGGCACAGAACGAACCGGCGCCGTGGGTCGGGTAGACGACCAGGTCATCGGGGAGTTCGTCGAAGCGGTGCAACGACGCGAACATCTCGTGCGCGAGCGGTACCGCGAGGTCGGGTCCGCACAGATCGGTGCGCCCCACCGTGCCGACCATGAGTGAACCGCCGCTGAAGAGTCCCACGGGTCGTTCGTGTTCCTCGAGGAGGTAGGCGTGGTGATCCGGCGTGTGTCCGGGCGTGGCCAGCGCGACGACGGCGACGGTTGCGCTGAGTGCGACGCGTTCGCCGCCGTGCACCGGTCGATGCGCGGTCGCCAGATGCGACGCCGCCGGGGCGATGAAGGTGGCGCCCTCGCGCGCGACGATCCCGGGGCTCCCGGTCACGTAGTCGGCGTGCGAGTGGGTGTCGATCGTCCACGCGATCCGCGAGCGTTCGCGCTCGACGGCGGCTCGGTGCGCGGTGGGGAAACGGGGCGGGTCGACCAGCGCCGAGGTGCCGTCGCCGAGGTCGATCACGTACGACGAATGGCCGAGGCCTTCGTCGAGGAACTCGTGGATCCGCAGCAACCCAGCCTCCTCAAGGATACACTTGAAGAGTGCCGTACGGCGGCGTAGCTTGTCAAGGAACTCCTTGAGGAAGGGTGTCGAGCATGAGCGACCGACTCGCGAAGGACGCACTGTTCGACGGATTCGCCGAGGTCGCGAAGGCCTTCGCCAACGGCCGGCGGGCCGAGATCGTCGACGTGCTCGCCCAGGGCGAACGTCACGTCGACGACATCGCCGCGGAGATCGGCCAGAGCGTGGCGAACACGTCGTTCCACCTGCGCGCGCTCGCCTCGGCAGGGGTCGTCGTCACCCGGCGCGAAGGGACACGTGTGTACTACCGCCTCGCGTCCGACCGGGTCGGCGACCTCTGGGCCGCGGTGCGCGCGGTCGCGGCCGAGCACTTCGAGCGCCTCGACGACCTCGCGGCTGCGTACCTCGGTGATCGCGATCAACTCGAGCAGGTGAGCCGCGAGGAACTCGTGCGTCGACTCGCCGACGGCGACGTGATCGTGATCGATGTCCGCCCGCCCTCGGAGTTCGCGGCGGGTCACATCGCCGGGTCTCGCTCGATTCCGATCGACCGGCTCGCGCGCCAACTCCGGAACCTCCCCGACGATGTCGAGGTGGTCGCCTACTGCCGCGGACCGTACTGCGTCTTCGCAGACGAAGCCGTGCGGCTGCTGCGGCGACGGGGCCGCAACGCCCGGCGTCTCGAAGACGGGTTTCCCGAATGGCGTGAAGCCGCGCTCCCGACCGAGATCGGAGCGGCGTCGTGAACGTGCTGACCATCCTCCAAGGCCCCGCGTACGGCGACGAACGCGGGATCGCCGACGCCATGTTCCTGCCCCAGGCGCGCCGCTCGAGCCTCGACGAGGTCACCGACTGGGCACGGTGGGCCGACAAGACGATCATGTTCTGAACTCGACTCGCGGGGGTTCGGTCAGGACCTGGCGCGCCGAGGATCTTCCCGACACCTGCTGTGCCTGACCCGGCCGGGCCGGAGGCGAACGACCGCCGAAATCACTGCGGGAGGTCCGAGACCTCGACCGGATCGAAGCCCTGGTCGGTCCGCCAGTTCCCGAGTTCGACGATCTCGCTCGCCTGACCGCGCGCCATGGTCGTCGCGAGGTCGCGGATCCTTCCGATGCGCGCGTGCTCGCCGGTGTAGGCGGCCATGTGCCCACCACCCGCATGGTGGCGGATCATCAAGCGACTGAACAGGTCATCCAGTTCTGCGCCGCGTGCGCGCTCGAGCGCGCCGAGTTCGGCGGGGGTGGCCATGCCGGGCTGCGCGTACTCGTCGACGGGCATGCCCATCCAGCCCATCGCGTTCTCGTCGGCGCCGTCTTCGCCCCACTCGGCGAGCGCTGCTTGCAGATCGCGCACTTCGCCGATCTGGTAGATCAGCACCTCTTCGGCCATGTGGCGGAGGAACGGTGTCCCGCCGTTCGAGAGATACGTGATGCTCATGTCGATCGCCTGACTGTGGTGCGCGCTCATGTCGTCGGCAAAGCCGATGTCGACCGCCGACGGCGACTCGGGACGCCGGTCCCACACGAACACGGCCGACGCGCTCGCGATGCCGGTCGTGATCATGAAGAGGATGGCGAGCGGCCAGGTCAGCAGCGACCGGAAGCCGGGCGCAGCGTCGGCGTCGTGGGCTCCCTCGACCAACGGTTCACCGTCGGTACCCACGCCGGAGCCTTCCTCAGCCACGACCGGACGTTACCGGGCAGCGCGCGACGACCTCGGGGCCCGTGGTCGAGCGGGCCTCGATCGCTCGACGGACCCCGACGATCACGTGCCTGGCTAGCGTCACGGGTTCGAGCGGCTCCTCGCGAAACGCGTCGAGTGCGCGTCGGGAGTCCGCGGAGGCAGTGGTGACGTACACGGCGAATCGACGAACCGCGTGGCAGGAGCGCGTCGCCCTGGCGGTCGCGTTCGGCCTGGTGTTCGCGACGTGCTCGTTCTTGGCGGGCTGTGGTGGCGATGAGGCCGAGACCGTCGAAGGAAGCGACGTCGCGGAGGCGTCGTCGACGGTCGACGGCGAGGCGCTCTACCGCCAGGCGTGTGGGAGCTGCCACGGCGCGAACCTCGAAGGTACGAACCTCGGTCCGTCGCACCTCTCGATCGTGTACGAACGGAATCACCATCCCGACGAGGCCTTTCGCCGCGCGATCGCCCAGGGTGTGGTTGCGCACCACTGGAACTTTGGCGACATGGCGGCGATCCCCGGGCTCTCCGACGCCGAGGTCGAGGCGATCATCGAGCACGTGAGAGCGCGCCAGGCCGAAGAGGGATTCGAGCCCTACCCGCCCGAAGGTTGAGTCACGCGCTGCGGACGTGCAGGTCGCGTGCGAGCGCCGCGCGGGAGCGAGCGACGCGGGAGCGAATCGTGCCGACGGCGACATCGCAGATCTGCGCGGCTTCCTCATAGGTGCACCCGACGACCGCGGTGAGGACGAACGCGTCACGCATCGCAACATCGAGGTCGCCGATCATCGCGTGGATCCGGTGTGCCTCGGCATGATCGCTCACGGGTGAAGCCGCGCCGCTGCGGTCGTGGACGAGGCGGTCGACGAGGCGGCCCCAGCGGGCGCGTTGGCGTTGTGCATCGGCGATCGCCCGCCGAGCGATCGACAGGATCCACGGACGCGCGGGACATTCGCCGCGGTAGGCCGGGAGTGCCTTCCAGATCCGGATGAGAGTGTCCTGGGCGATGTCGTCGGCGAGGTCGACCCCCGCGACCGCGGCTGCGTAGCGCCAGAGGTCCGGATGCACCATGCGCAGCACGGCGTGAAGGGCGAAGCGGTCGCCGTCGCGGGCGGCGAGCAGCTCCGCGGTGAGGGCGTCCACAGGTCGGGGACATTAGAGGGAACTTCGAGGCCCGTGCGAACGACCCTTGTGATGGAGTGTCTTCGGATCCAAGCAGCCCTGTCGGCCCGCCACGACGGAGAGGCCACAGACGTCGCCGAGTCTGCCTGTCGAGTCCACCTCGCGAACTGTGCCGTCTGCCGCGCGTTCGAAGCCGGTCTCGTTCGTTCCGTTCGCCTGGTGGTCCCGGCCAGAGCGAGCGAGGCGGCGGTCACGCGTGCGATGCGGTCGATCCACCGACTCGAGACGGGTCGTGTCGACCGAACCGCCGCTGGGCTTCGGGCGCTGCTCGTGGTCGCGGCCGCCGGCCAGGTGTGGATGGCAGCGCCGGGGTTGGCACATGCCGACGGGCACGGCCTGACGCACCACGCCGCGCGCCACATGGGATCGCTCGGTCTGGCGTTGGCGTTCGCCTTCGTGCTGGTGGCCTGGATGCCGCGGCGAGCAACCGCGATGGTGCCGCTCGTCGGGGTGCTCGGCGCGTCGCTGCTCGTGACGTCGGCCTTCGACCTCGCAGGGGGTCGCACGATGATGATCGCGGAGGTCGCGCACCTGCCCGAGATCGTCGGCTCGGCCGTCGTGGTTCTCTTTGCCCTCTCGGCGCGACGCGACGCGCGACGAGTGCTCGCGGTGTGATCACAGCGGGGAGCACTGCTCGTCGTTTCGTTCGGCTCGGCGTCGCGAGCGGTCTCGGATTGCTCATCTTCGGAGCGGCCGCGACACCTGCGCTCGCACACGCAGACATCGCGAGTACGCAACCTGCGGCAGGCGAGACGGTGTCGGAGCCGCCGACCGAGTTGGTCTTGACGTTCACCGACGAGGTCGAGGTTCCCGACGAGGGGCCGAAGGTGTTCGACGCGCGCGGCGCCACGATCCCGACGGATGGCTACGGGATCGATGCGTCGAAGACACAGTTGAGCGTGCCGCTCCCCGCGCTCGACGACGGGACGTACGTCGTGACGTGGCGCGCGCTTTCCGCCGACGGCCATCCGATCCGAGGTTCGTTCACGTTCAATGTCGGCGCGGCGACGGCGACGGCCGGCGGACTGGAGGACCGGCTGCGCGACGAGCAACGGGCCGATATTGCGGTGGGTGTTGCCTACGGCATGCTGCGGGCGCTCGTGTTCGGCGCCGTGCTCGTGGTGATCGGGGGGTTCGGTGTCGTACTGATCGCCGGCCGCGCGGACCATTGGCGACCTCGGGTCCGCCGAACGGTGTTGATCGCGCTCGGTCTGCTCGCTGTGGCCGGCGCGATCGAACTGTTCGTCGTTGGGCCGTACCTGAGTGGCGGGACTCTCGGCGACGCGCTCGCCGCTCGGGGGCTCACGTCCACCCTGGACAACCGGCTGGGGCATTCGATGCTGGCACGATTGCTCCTCGCCGCGATCGGTGTCGGTGCGATCAAGGTTGCGAGCAGTCCGCGGGCGCGTCCCGCCGTTGTCGCGTCGGTCGCCGCGGTATGGAGCATCGCGGCGGCGCTCACGTTCACCCTCTCGGGGCACCCGCGGACCGGTCGGTGGCAGGACCTCGCGGTCGTCGTCGACGTCGTACACGTCGTGGCTGCCGGCCTGTGGATCGGTGGCCTCGTGCCACTGATCGCCGGGCTGAGCGCGCCCGACGGTGACGCGGCGGCCGAGCGCGCAATCGCGCGGCGCTTCTCGACCCTCGCGACGGTCGCGGTGACCGTCGTCGTCGGGACCGGCACCGTCCAGGCCGTCCGCCAGTTCGGGGAACCGACCGAACTCTGGTCGTCGAGCTATGGCCGCCTGCTGATCGCGAAGGTCGCGGCCGTGGCGCTGATCGTTGCCGTCGGTGCTCGGAGCCGCGCGATCGTCCGCGACCGCGATTCTGCTGTTCGTGGGTTGCGGACGACGGTACTGCTCGAATCCGCGATCTCGGTCGTCGTGATCGCGCTCACCGCGCTGCTCGTCAACGCGAGTCCGCCGCGAGCAACCGCCGCGTCGGGCGCTGCCGTCGAGCGAACCGTGACGGCGACCGCGTCGATCGAACACCTTCGATTCCGGGTCGCCGCGACGCCCGGGACCGTCGGGCCGAGCGACCTCGTCATCACGGTCACCGACGCGGCCGGCGAGGCCGTCGAACTCTTCGAGCTCACCGCGACGATCCAACTCGCCGACCGGAGCATCGAACCGCTCGACGTCCCGCTCGTGGCCGGCGACGACAGCTACACGGCGGCCGGGTTCGTGATCCCGCTCGCCGGTCGGTACACCCTCGCGCTCCACGCTCTCACCGGACCGCTGGACCAACTCGATACGACCGCAATGCTCACCATCACCTGACCGACCGGTCACCACCGAAACAGGAGAAGTCACCGCGTGCATCGATCAATCAAGGCAGTCACCGCAATCGCCGCAGGCGCCATCGTGGCGCTCGCCACCTCCTCGCCCGCGTTCGCGCACACCGAATTCCAGCCGGCGGCGGCGAATGCCGGTGCCACCGTGGACTTCAACCTCTTCGTCGAAGACGAACAGGCCGACGGCGCGACGAACAAGGTCGAGCTCGTGTTCCCCGACGACGTCGAGGTCATCGTCGTCGACGTCCCGGTCCCGTCGGGCTGGGCGGTCGAGATCGTCGACGGCGAACTCGGCGGACCCGCCGGCGGCGTCACCTGGGACGGCGGCGCCGAGCCCGACGACGTCAACTTCGCGATCACGCTGACGCTGCCCGCGGACGCCGGTCGCCTGCAGTTCAAGCTCGTGCAGACCTACGACAACGGCGTCATCGATCGTTGGATCGGCGAGGCGTCGACGGGCGATGCGGCGCCGGAGAATCCGGGACCGGTCATCGATCTCGCCGCGTCGGGAGAGACGGTCACGACGGTCGCCGGTACCGACGAGGAGCACGGACACGGTGAAGAGCACGGACACGGTGAAGACGGACACGGTGAAGAGCCCAGCGAGGCCACCGTCGCCGAGGACCATCACGCAGACGACACGGCGACGACGACCGAGCCGGGCGAGCACGATGACGCGGTCGATTCGGCCCAAGACGAAGACGACGACGAGGGATCGAGCACGCTCCTGATCGTCGGTGTGCTCGCCGCCCTCGCTCTTGTCGGCGGGGCAGGATTCGCGTTGCTGCGCTCGCGACGACGCTGACGCCGTCACCGCGCGGTCTCCCCGATCGTGTTGTGAAGACGGGTGTTCCGGCCGCGATCAACCTCTCGATCGCGATGACCTGACGAGGCCGCGAGCGGTATCGTTCGGGCACCGAACGATCGGCGAGCGGAGCGAGACGAGATGGAACTCGGTCGGCGTCAGGTGCTGGCGGGTGGCGCGATGGGCGCAGTCGGGATCGCTGCGGGCGTCGCGCTCGGCCGGGCGACCGCCTCCGATGCCGGGCCGGCCGTCTCCGAGGAACCTTCGGCGACCGTGGCGTTCCGGGGCGAGCGGCAGGCGGGTATCGAGACGGCCCCGCAACGCCACGTGGCGCTCGCGAGCTTCGACGTGGTGGATCGCGATCGCGCGGGCGTCCGCGACCTGCTCGGCGAGTGGACCGACCTCGGCGAGGCATTGTGCGCGGGACGCGCGGTCGCGAACGACACCGGTGAGGCGACGGGCCTGGGGTCGGCCCGCCTCACCGTGACCTTCGGGTTCGGAGCATCGTTCTTCGACGACGAGTGCGCGCCGCGGTCGGCGCGACCCGCCCGGCTGGTCGATCTCCCGGCATTCCCCGGTGATGCGCTCGAAGACGTCTGGAACGGCGGCGACCTCGTGGTGCAGGTCTGCGCCGACGACCCGACGATCGTGTCGCACGCGGTCCGACAGTTGCGGCGAATCGGGAGCGGCCGTGTCGCATCGCGTTGGATGCAGAACGGCTTCTTGTCGCAGGTACCCGGCCAGACCTCGCGCAATTTGTTCGGCCAGGTCGACGGAACGGCGAACCCAGCGCCGGGCAGCCCGGAGTTCGACGAGTTGGTGTGGGCTCGTGCCGGCGACGGGCCCGACTGGATGACCGGCGGCACCTTCATGGCAGTGCGGCGGATCCGGATGAACCTGACGATGTGGGATCGGATGGGCCTCGACGTGCAGGAAGGCGCGGTCGGCCGGCAACGGGAATCCGGCGCGCCGCTCACCGGCGGCGACGAGTTCACCCCGCTCGATCTCGACGCCGAGCGCGACGGCGAGCCGGTCATCGCTCCCGACGCCCACGTGCGCGTGGCGAAGGCAGCAGGGCCCGGCATGTTGCGTCGCGGTTACAGCTTCGACAACGGGCCGCGGCCGACGAACGCTCCCACGGTCGAGATCCCGACCGAGATGGATCACGCCCAGCACGACCAGATGGATCATGCGCCGCTGGGCGCGGCGATGGACGACCACGATGCCGGGCTCTTGTTCATCGCGTTCGTGCGCGACCCCGCGACCCAGTTCGTGCCGATGCAACAGGCGCTCAGCGACAGTGATGCGCTCGGACACTTCCTCGTCTACACGTCGGCCAGCTTGTGGGCGGTGCCGCCCGGAACCCGAACCGGCGCGATCGCCGCGGCACTCGACGCGTGAGCGCCTCCCGGCGATCGCGAGTCGGCGCGCGGGCCGAGGTTCGGTTCGAGGAGCAACTCGCCGCGTTCGAGGCGGGAATCGTCTCGTTCGTGCGGTCCTTCGGTCTGCTGGAGCCGGGGCAGACGCCATGCGGGCAGCCGCTCCATGTCTCCCAGGCGCACGCGCTGCGCGAGATCGCCGCGCGACCCGGGATCATGCAGAACGAACTGGCCCGCGAAATCGGCCTGGCGCGGGCGACCGTGAGCGAATTGGTCGGTCAACTCGTCGAACGCGGCTGGATCACGCGGACGCCGGCCGAAGGTGATCGTCGGGTCCGATGTCTCGACCTGACGGTGCCGGGCGCGAGGGTCGCGGCCGACATCGCCGACGCGCGACGCGAGTTGCTGGCCGGCATGCTCGGTGATGTGGACCGAACCGAGCGCGCCGCGCTCATCGCAGCACTCGACCGCCTCGCGTCGAGCGCTCGTAACCATGCCGCCGTCCGGAGCGAGGGACTCGCTCGCTAGATCGCGCGACCACTGAACGCGATCAGGCGGAGCAACGGCGACGTGCCTGCGGGCGCCGGCATCTCCTGGGCAAAGGTGTCGCCGTCGCGCATCTCGGGTGCGATCGCTTGTCGAGCGAACGTGTCGACTTCTTCGACGAGCGCTTCGGGCGGATCCCACGGCTGACCGGTCGAGTTCGCGAGGTCCCAACCGTGGACGAGCCCGTCGAACGCGACGAGGCGCGAGAACATCGCGCCCGGCATCGGCCCGAAGGGAGTGTCGATCGTGCGTTGCATCGCACCCGGACTGCCGACGCCGTCGAGCAGCCCGTCCATCGCGAGCTGGAACCGCGACTGCAGATCCTGCTCGGCCGCGGCCGACGGAGCGTCGTCGACGGCGCGCGGGGCGTCGCCGCGGAAGGCCGGACCGAAGGCCGAGGCCAATCCGGTCATGTGGTCGAGCACCCCCGCAACCGTGAATGCCCGGCACGGCGTCGCACCGTCGAGCTGCTCGGGCCGGATGCCGGCAGCTACTTGCTTCAGCATCGGGATGATGATCGACAGTTGTGCGTCGCCCTCCACGGGACCTCCTGGTTCCGGCGAGCTCGCCGAGCTCGCGTCGCAGCTCAGCCAAGAGGGAGCCCGGGGCGTTGTCCAGTTCCAATACTGAACTGTGGCAGGGTGGCCGCATGACGACCTACGGCCAGTACTGCCCGATCTCGCGATCGGCCGAACTCCTCGGTGACCGGTGGACGATCCACATCATTCGCGATCTGTTGACCGGCACGGCGAGGTTCAACGAGTTCGTCCGGGGCAATCCCGGGTTGTCGCGGGCGTTGCTCAGCCGCCGCCTCCAACAGCTCAAGCGAGCCGGCGTGGTCGCCCAGGACGACGACGGTGGCTACCGACTGACACCCTCGGGCCGTGATCTCGAGCCGGTCGTGTTCGGTCTGGCGACCTGGGGTGCCAGGTGGGCGTTCGGGGAGCCCGAGCCCGACGAACTCGATCCCGACCTGTTGCTGTGGTGGTTGCACCGGCGCATCGACCCGAACCGACTCCCCGAACCGCGCTTCACGATCCACGTCACGTTCACCGACCATCCGAAGCGGTACTGGATCGTCGTCGACACCGAGGCATCGCTGTGCCTCGCCGACCCTCGCTTCGACGTCGACGTGACCCTCCGCGCCGACCGTGCTTCGCTCTACCGGACGTATCTCGGGCAGCTTTCGATCACCGACGCCCACCGAGCGGGTCGGGTCGAGCTCGCGGGTTCCCGGGAATCGGTGCGTTCCTTCATCGACGCGTTCGGCCAGTCTCCCGTCGCGTCGATCGTCGCCGCCGAGGCGCGCTGAGCGCGACATCGTTCCCCCAGCAGCAGACGCTCGGGTCGCGGCCCGTCGAGCCGATCCGCTCGAGTTGTACCGGCTGTCCGCCGGAGAGCACGATGGCTGCGTGACCACGAGGACGCCCGACACGCTCGACCGGGAGGCCGCCGATCGGGAGGTGTTGCGCGCCCGGTACCGCGCGGAGCGCGACAAGCGGCTGCGTCAGCTTGGTGAGAACGCCGACTATCTGAAAGTCATCGACGCCATCGGCCGGGAAGATCTGTTTTTCGATGGCGACGATCGCCAACCCGTCGAAGAAACCACCAGCGGGCAGGCGGACTTGGC
>SXJQ01000342.1 GCA_005779345.1 Actinomycetota bacterium | reverse complement strand
GGTTCACGAACACGAGGCCGGCGTCGACGAGATCGTCGCGCGAGAACTTCTGGTGCTGCAGCGTGACAGCGAGCGTGTCCCAGCCCTCGGGTGAGTAGCCGATGCCGAAGCGGCGCGCCGCGTCGCCGTCGAAACCACGACCGCGCAGGTACTTGCGCGCCGCGCCCGCGTCGGCCGACTCGAGCAGCCGCTGGTGGTAGAACGCGACCGCAGCCGCGACGGCTTCGTGCAGCCGTGTCTTGCGTTGGCGGTCCTTGCCCTGGTTCGCATCGGTGTAACGGAGCTGGATCCCCGCGCGCTGGGCGAGTCGCTCGACCGCACCGACGAAATCGAGGTGTTCGACCTCGCGGACGAACGTGAACGCGTCGCCACGGGCCTGGCAACCGAAGCAGTAGTACGCCTGCATGTCGGGGTTGATGTTGAAGCTCCCCGACTTCTCGGAGTGGAACGGGCAGAGGCCGACGAACCGACGCCCGACCCGCTTCAGCGCCAGGTGCTCGCGCGCCAGCTCGACGAGATCGGTGGCTTCGCGAACCCGCTGGACGTCTTCGTCGACGATCCCCATCCCGGGGTCACCCTAGGCGGCGCAGGGTCAGACGCCGCGGGGCAGTTCGTCGAGGCGGAGCCCGAGGAACTCGACACCGAGCCCCAACGCGAACCGGTCGGTCATGCCGCTCACGTAGCGCACCGCGACCTCCGCGGTCTCCTTCGTGCCCGGTTCGAGGCCCTCGTGGACGTCGGTGGCGTCGGCGGGGAGCCGGCTCGGCGCGTCGACGTAATAGTCGACGATTCCGCGCAACAATGCGATGACGCGGTCGGCTTGGCGCCGGGCGGCGGGACGCAGGTAGATGCGCTCGAAGTTGAACGCCCGGAACGCGCCGAGGGCCTCGGCCTGCGGGCCGGTCATGCTCACATGTCCGGTGCCCTCGATCCCGTCGAGCACGCCGTGCACGAACCCCGAGAGTTGGAGGCGCCGCTCGGTGCCGACGACATCGGCGACCGCCGCCGGGAGGTCGGCCGCGGTGAGGATCCCGGCGCGGACCGCGTCTTCGAAGTCGTGGCAGACGTAGGCGATCCGGTCGGCCCAGGCCACGACCTCGCCCTCGGGGGTCGACGGGGTCGGGCGCCGCCAGGAGTGGTTGCGGACGCCGTCGAGCGTCTCGAGGCACAGGTTGAGGGGCGCGAGCGTGACGTCGGCGCCGTAGACCGCGTGGTCGTAGCCGCCTTCGAGATAGGGGGAGAACGCCTCCTCGCTGGCATGGCCGCCGGGGCCGTGACCGCAGTCGTGGGCGAGCGCGATCGCCTCGGTGAGGGCGAGGTTGAGCCCGATCGGACGGGCGATGCTGACCGCGATCTGGGCGACCTCGATGCAGTGGGTGAGACGGGTGCGGAGATGGTCGTCTTCGGGGGCGACGAACACCTGGCACTTGCCGGCGAGGCGCCGCCAGGGCCGGCTGTGCTTGATCCGATCGAGGTCGCGTTCGAAGCACAACCGCTGGGGGTCGGGCGCCTCCGCGATCGCACGGGTGCCGGCCCCGACCGCCCGAGTCGCCCCCGGGGCGAGCAGCGCGTCGAGCGCGGCCTCGCGTTCTTCGCGCGTCGCGGCCCGCGACCCGACGAACAAGGGGGCGTGAGCATGCTGGAACCCGGCGCCGTTCATGAGGTCAGTGTACGGACACCCTCGGACACCGCTCCCTGCCGCGGGCCGTCGGGGAAACGCGAGTCAGCAGTCGAACGCGAGGTCATCGGGGACCTCGGGGGCGCAACCGACGCCGCTCGTCCCCATGTCGCGCAGGTTCCACGCCAGGCCCTCGCCGAGGTCCTCGCAGTGTGCGACGCCGATGAAACCCTCGACGCCCGAGTCGGGGGGCGCTGAGACCTGCCCACGACCCCAGCTCGCATCGTCGGCCGACACGTACACCTCGGTCACGAGGAACTCGATCCCCTCCACCGGCGAATTGAGGTTCGCGACGTCCATGAGCGCGCCGCCGAGCCCGTCGACCCCGCCACACGTCGTGTCGACCGCGACCGTCGTCGTGGCGGGGACCGTGGTCGTGGCGGCGTCGGTCGCCGTCGTCGTCGCGGCAACCGTGGTGACCGACTCGGCCACCGTGGTCGTCGCGTCGCCCGCGTCGCCCGTGTCGGTCGTGTCGTCGTCGCCACAGGCGCCCAACGCGAACGCCGTCACCACCAAGAGGCCGACCATGGGTATCGACTTGTGCACTGCGCCACCTCGCTTCGATCGAGGCCCGCGCGTCGGGGGTCGCCGGGCCGTTCGCGAGAACGACCCTACGACCGCAGGGTGTCGACGGCGGTGATGATCTCGGGCCAGTAGCTCTCGGGCAGGTTGTGGCCCATCTCGTCGAGCACGAGCAGGCGAGCGTCGGGGATCGCCGCCGCGGTCGCCTCGCCCCCGTCGAGCGGGATCAGGGCGTCCTGCCGGCCGTGGATCACGAGTGTGGGCGTGGCAACCGCACGCAACGCTTCGGTGCGGTCGCCGGTGGCGACGATCGCGAGCATCTGGTGGACCATGCCCACGGGGTGCCGGCATCGATCGAACTCGCGCCCGGCGCGGATGCGGGTCCACGCCTCGTCGAAGCGCGACCCGGAGTACACGCGTGATCCGGCGACGTAGTTGTCGATGAACTCGGCCCGCTCGGCCACGGCCGGGCGCGTGAGCGCGGCGAGCGCTTCGGCGGTAGGTTGCCCCACCGAGCGGGAACCGGTGGTCGACATCACCGAGACCATCGATTCGAGTCGGTCGGCGTGATCGATCGCGAGCATCTGCACGATCATCCCGCCCATCGACGTGCCGAACACGTGCGCGCGCTCGATGGCCGCGGCATCGAGCACCGCGATCGCGTCGGCGGCCATATCGGCCAACGTGTACGTCGCGCCGTTCGGTGCCGCGGTCTCGGGTGCCGCGGTCTCGGGTGCCGCGGTCTCGCGCTCCGCGGTCTTGGTCGAGTGGCCGACATCGCGGTTGTCCATGGTGATCACGTACCAGCCCTGATCGACGAACGCGTCGACGAAGCCGTCTTGCCAACTCACGATCTGCGCACCGAACCCGTTGACGAGCAGCAGCGGCGCGTCGTCGCGGTCGCCCGCCGTCTCGTAGTAGAGCTCGTACTCGCCGTTACGCGCGGAGGGCACGGCGCGGCCTCAGGCGCTCGCGCCCGGACCGCCCGCACCCAACGCGGCGTGGGCCGCGGCGAG
>SXJQ01000341.1 GCA_005779345.1 Actinomycetota bacterium | reverse complement strand
TGCTGTGCGTCCCCGCCCGCTTGTGTGCGAGCTGCGCGGTGACGACCTGGTGCAGGACCGCGCGGTTCGGCTCGATGCCGAAGACCGAGTCGACCAACTCGACCGAGCCGGCGTCGGTCCCTGCTGCGTTCTTCATCTTCAGGCTCGTCATGACCCGGCCCCCGCCTTCACCGCGCTGCGGAGGAACACGAGGCCGTTGTTGGCCCCCGGAACCGCACCCTTGACGAGAATGAGGTTGCGCTCGGCGTCACCCTCGACGACCCGGAGGTTCAGGGTCGTGACCCGCGTGTTGCCGAACTGACCGGCCATGCGCTGACCCTTGAACACGCGCGACGGCGTGGCGCACGCGCCGACCGAACCCGGTGCCCGGTGCTTCTTGTGGTTGCCGTGGCTGGCGCCCTGGCCACTGAAGTTGTGGCGGGCCATGACCCCCGAGAAGCCGCGGCCCTTGGAGATGCCGGTGACGTCGATGCGGTCGCCCGCGGCGAAGACATCGGCCTTGATCACCTGGCCAACCTCGAACCCCGAGAGGTCGTCGACGCGAAGCTCGACGAGCGTGGTGCTCGGCGGCGCGTCGGACGCCTTCAGGTGGCCGAGCGCGGGCTTGGTCAGCCGGCTGGCCTTCGTGTCGCCGAACGCGAGCTGCACCGCGGCGTAGCCGTCGCGTTCGGGTGTCTTGATCTGGACGACACGGCAGGGCCCGGCCTCGATCACGGTCACCGGAATCATCCGGTTGTCCGCGTCCCAGACCTGGGTCATGCCGAGCTTTCGCCCGAGGATCCCTTTGTTCGCCATCGTGGGTGTCCCTCAGTGGAAGGGCGTTCACGCGAACGCTCCGCACAGCACCCGGCGAAGGGGCTGAGCGGAGCGTCGTCTCGAATGTGCCTCGCGGTTCCTCTCAGCAGGCCTGCGAGGACTTCAGTTTGATCGCCGTCGGGACAGGCCCGCCGACGAGACTCGGAGATGATAGCCGCCCACGGTCTCCAGCCGCTACTGGGGCCCGGAACTCCGACGAGGACGGCCCGCCGGGAGTACCGGCGATACCCTCGGCCGTGCATTCGCCCGTCGACGCCGCGTCCCGCGCTCCGGGCCCGCTCCCCTACCGGCGGGGCCTCGACGGGCTCCGCGCCATCGCCGTCGTACCGGTGCTGCTCTACCACGCACTGCTCCCGGCGTGGCCGGGCGGCTTCCTCGGGGTCGACGTCTTCTTCGTGATCAGCGGCTACCTCATCACCTCGCTGCTCCGAACCGAACACGCGGCGCTCGGGCGCGTCCGTTTCGCCCACTTCTACATCCGGCGCGCGCGGCGCCTCCTGCCCGCGCTCGGCCTCGTGATGGGGGTCTCGGTCGCCTCAGCGATCGCGTTCCTGCCCGACGCCCGCGTCGGTCTGCGCGGCAACGTGTTCGCCGCCCTGACCTACTCGACCAACTGGTACCAGGTGTTCGCGGGCCAGTCGTACTTCGAGATCATCGGTCGCGGTTCGCTGCTCAACCACCTGTGGAGCCTGGCGGTCGAGGAGCAGTTCTACATCGTGTGGCCAGTCGTCCTCGTCGGTCTGCTGCGGACCCGCGCCGGGCGCGGCCCGCTCGCGATCGCCCTCGCGGCGGCAGCCGTCGGTTCGGCCGCGTGGATGCGCGTCCTGTACGACCGCGACCCGAGTGACCCGGCAGCGATCTTCGTCCGCACCGACACGCGGGCGTCGGGCATGTTGCTCGGAGCCGCGCTCGCGTTCGTCTGGGCGCCGCGCGCGCACGACCAGCCGGCGCCGCTCCCGCGCCTACCGCGCCGTGTGCTCGACGTCGTCGGCGCGGTGGCATTGTTCGCGTTGGTCCGCGCATACACGACCGTCAACGACTTCGACGCGTTCGTCTATCGCGGCGGGTTCCTGCTGGTCTCGCTGGTCGCGGCAGTCGTCATCGCCGTCGTGGTCGACCCTCGCTCGATCTGGTCGCGTTGGCTCGGCGTCGCGCCACTCCGGTACCTCGGCACGCGCTCCTACGGGATCTACCTGTGGCACTGGCCGGTGTTCCTGATCACGCGACCGATCAGCGACGTGCCCTTCACCGGCAATGCGAACCTCGCCCTGCGCCTCGGGGTGACGCTCATCGTCGCCGAGGCCTCGTTTCGTTGGGTCGAGACGCCGATCCGGCACGGCGCCATCGGTCGCGTGCTGCGCGACCAGCACGGCGACCGACGGGCCCGCGAACAGGCTCGGCGGGCCGTCGCGGTGGCAACGGCCGTCGCCGCGGTCGCGGCAATCCTGCTCGTCGGTCTGTTCGTACTCCCGGTACCGACCACCGCCGAGGAGGCCCGGTCGTCGTGCCCGCCGCAACCAGCGCGACTCGCGGTGGCGATCGGGAGTACGGCGATCGCCTCGGCACGCGCCGAGATCGCAGCCCGCAATCCGACCCTCCGCGTCGCCGCCCTCGACGGCCGTACTTGGGGCGAGGTCGTGCGCGTCGCCGAACACGACCTCGCCGCGGCGCCGCCCGACATCCTCGTCGTCGAGTACCCGGCACGCGCGCGCATCGACACCGCCGCGCTGGATCGGTTGCGAGCATCGGCGCATTCGGTGCCGGTCGTCGTCATCGTCCCGGGTTCACCGAGCCAGGCGCGCCCGCTGCGTCTGGCAGTCCATGACGACCTCAACGTTGCCGTCGCGCCGTGGCAGAACCTGCTCGTCGCGCACCCCGAGTGGAGCGTCGCGGAGACGGGCGCGCTCACGACAGCGGGACGCGCCGCGTTCGCGGAGGCCCTCGACGCGACCATCACCTCGCTGGCCGGGAAGCACTGGGCCGAAGATCGCCCCGCGCGCCTGGTGGGTTCGGAACTCGAGTGCTCCGACCATGGGCTTCCCGCGGCGGTGGGATTCGGCGACTCGGTGATGGATCGGGCCCGGCCCGGGCTGGCCGCCCGGATGCCGTCGCTCCTCGTCGCCGCGGCCGGTGCGCGTCGGTTCGACGAGGCGATCGAGGTCGTGCGTTCGTTCGCGGTGACCGATCGTCTGCCCGAGATCGTCGTTCTGCACCTCGGCACGGCGGCAGCCTTCACCGACTCGCAGTTCGCCGAGATGATGGCGCTCCTCGACGACGTCGACCACGTCGTCGTCTTCAACATGCACGCGCCCAAGTCGTGGGAAACGATCGTGAACGCGCGCCTCGCTCGGCTCGCGCCTCGCTTCGACAACATGGTGCTCGTCGACTGGAAGCGCATCGGCGACGCGCACCCCGAGTGGTTCGTCGATGACCGCGGCCATCTCGACGAAGCAGGGCAGGCGGGGTACGCCGCGCTCATCGACGAGACGCTCCGCGGGCGCGTCGGCCCGGAGTGGCAGGCCACGGCGACCTGGTGATACGGCTACTGAATCTTGATCTCGATGTCGACTCCGGCCGGCATCTCGAGGCGCTGGAGCGACTCCACCGTCTTCGGCGTCGACTCGACGATGTCGATCAGGCGCTTGTGGATCCGCATCTCGAAGTGCTCG
>SXJQ01000340.1 GCA_005779345.1 Actinomycetota bacterium | reverse complement strand
GCCGCGGTCTTCTTCGCCGGGGCCTTCTTGGCGGGTGCCTTCTTCGCCGCGGTCTTCTTGGCCGGGGTCTTCTTGGCGGGTGCCTTCTTGGCGGGTGCCTTCTTCGCCGCGGTCTTCTTGGCCGGGGCCTTCTTGGCGGGTGCCTTCGCGGGCGCCTTCTTGCCCGTGATCACGGCGTCCTTGAACGCCTTGAGCGGGGTGATCTTCGCGACACGCTTCGCCGCGATCTTCACCGGTGCGCCCGTGGCGGGGTTGCGGCCGATCCGGGCCTTGCGGTCGACGCGGCGGAACTTGGCGAAGCCCGAGATGGCGACATCCTCGCCGCGCGCGACGGTCTCGGTGATCAGGTTGACGAGCTCGTCGAGCGTCTCGACCGCCTGCTTGCGGGTGCTGCCGATGCGCTCGCCGAGCGCGGTAGCCAGTTGGCTGCGGTTCACGGTTCTCCTCCAGGCTGGATTCACAGGCCGAATGTCGATCGGCGACTTCCGGCGGAGGAGATGATTGCACCCGCGCGGGCGCGAACCGTGGATTTCCAGCCCGATTTTGTGGGTTTTTTCGCAGGACCAAGGACCCATCTGCGAGAGTGTCGCCTCATGCGCCCGGCCGTCGGCATCGTTGTCCTGCCCATGATCATTGCCGGTTCGGGCGGGTTGACCGCGTGTTCGGGTGGGAGCGACGACACGGCGCCACGCCGGACCGACGCGACGGCCGAGCCCACGACGACCACGATCTCGTCGGCGCAACGCATCTGCAGCGGCGAACTCGATGCGCCGGTGCAGGTCGGCACGCTCGACGACCCGGCGCTCGTCGAGGTATCGGGCGTGGTCGCGAGCCGCTCACAACCCGGCGTGCTCTGGGTCCACAACGACAGCGGCGACTCGGCGAGGATCTTCGCGATCGATCGCCAAGGTCGTCGCCTCGGTGAGTTCACGATCTCGGGAGTCGCCGCCGAGGATTGGGAGGACATCGCGATCGTCGCGGGCAACGACGGCGCTCGCGACACGATCGTCGTGGCCGACTTCGGCGACTTCAACGGCGCACGACCGACCGTCGACCTCGTGTTCGTCCCCGAACCGACGATCCCGGTCGACCCCGCGGCACCGGTCGCCGTCGACGACGCGTCGACGGTCGCGTACCGCTACGACGACGGGCCGCACGAGGCCGAGACCCTGTTGGCCGACCCGCGCAGCGGGGTGATGTACGTGGTCACCAAGGAGTTCGTCGACGCGCCCCAGGTCTTTCGCGTCGGCGCCGCGCCGGCAGCGGGAAGCACCGATCCCGGCGTGTTCGAGCGGATCGGCGAACTCGACCTCGGCCCGGCCCGGCTCGTCACCGGCGGCGACGTGTCGCCCGACGGCAGCGCCATCGCGCTGCGGACCTACACCGACGTGTTCGTGTTCAGTCGCGACGGCGACGATCTCGGCGCCGCCTTCGCCGGCGAACCCTGCGCGGCCGTCGCGCCCCGCGAACGTCAGGGCGAAGCGATCGCCTTCCTCGCCGACGGCAGCGGCTACATCACGATCGGCGAGGATCCCGGCGCGCCGGTGTGGGAGGTCGCGATCCCGTGAGTATCGAACCGATGGACCTCGACGCGACCGCGCAGGCCGACCTCGTCCGGCGGGGCGCGATCTCGCCGCGCGAGCTGGTCGATCTCGCGCTCGAACGCATCGAACGCGACAACCCCGCGCTCAACGCGGTGATCCACCGCCTCGACGACAAGGCGCGTGCCGCTGCCGCAGCAGGCGTCCCCGATGCTCGCGGCGTCGACGCTCCGTTTCGCGGTGTCCCGATGCTCGTCAAGGACGGCGTGTGTCACACCGCCGGCGACCCGTTCCACTGTGGGATGCGCGTCTTGCGCGACCTCGGCTGGACCGAACCCGACGACGCCGACCTCGCGCGCCGGTTCCGGCGCGCTGGCTTCGTGATCGTGGGGAAGACGAACCTGCCCGAACTGGCGTCGACGGTCACGACCGAGCCGCTCGCGTACGGGCCGACGCGCAACCCGTGGGACCTCGAGCGGAGCACCGGGGGCAGCAGCGGGGGATCGGCCGCGGCGGTCGCGGCCCGGATGGTCGCGGTGGCGCACGGCAACGACATGGGTGGATCGATCAGGTTCCCGGCGTCGATGTGCGGTCTCGTCGGGCTGAAGCCGACGCGCGCGCGGACCAGCCTGGCGCCGTCGTTCGGCGAGTACTGGGCGATGACGACCCACGAGTTCGTGCTCGTGCGGTCGGTGCGTGACGCGGCCGGGATCCTCGATGCCGTCCACGGTGCTTCGCCGGGCGATCCCTACACGGCGCCGACACCGGAGCGTCCGTTCGTCGCCTCACTCGCCGCCGCCCTCGTCGACGGGTCGCCGCCGCTGCGCGTCGGGGTCGCCGATCGGCGGGTGCATCCCGATGTCTCGGCCGCGATCGAGCGCACGGCGGCCGAGCTCGAACGCCTCGGGCACCGCGTCGAGTCCGTCGACGTCTCGTGGCTCGACGACGAACGGGTCGGGTTCGGGCTGGCCGTGCTGTTCCCGGCGTTCATCGCTCGCGACGTCGAGCGCTGGTCGCGGCGCATCGGTCGCGAGATCCAACTCGACGAGCTCGAACCGAACAACGCCGCGATGGTCGAGCTCGGCCGCCGCGTGAGCGCGCTGGAGTGGCAGGCCGGAGTCGAGGCGGTGCAGGAGTGGTCTCGCGATGTCGCAGCGCGCTTCGTGCATCGCGACCGTGACGTGTTCGACGACGCGTTCGACGACGCACGCGTGGCGGATGAGCGCTACGACCTGTTGCTGACAGCGACCGCGCCGAACCCTCCGCAGCTGCTCGGCGCGAACGACCCGCTCGCGGGCGACGCGGTCGCGTTCACGATCCCGTTCAACCTCACCGGTCAGCCGGCGATCTCGCTGCCGGTGCACTGGACGGATTCCGGGTTGCCGATCGGCGTGCAACTCGTCGCCGCGACCGGGCGCGAGGAACTCCTGTTCGCGGTCGGTGCACAGCTCGAGGCCGCGCTCGAATGGACGGATCGCGTACCGCCCGGTCTGTGAAACACGACGCTCCGAAGTGCGGGCGTCGGGCGCGGGCCCGTACGATGCCGCACCGGAAAGGTCGGTGGCCGTAGGTATGACGGCTCCGAAAGGGCGCATGCGGGTCGTCGCGGTCATCAGTGTCAAAGGTGGAGTCGGCAAGACGACGTCCGCGGTCAACCTCGCGTACCTCGCGGCGAGGTCGGGTGCGCGCACGCTGTTGCTCGATCTCGACCCGCAGGGTGCGGCGTCGTACCTGTTCCGCGTCGGCGGCGCCGAGGTCGAGAGCCCGGCCGACGGACGCGCGCACACCACCGACGTCGCCCACCTCGACGTGCTCGCAGCACCTCCGGGATGGGCCGTGTCGGGCGACGGACTCGACGCCTCGCTCCCGGACCCCTTCTGGTTGCGCACCACGCTCGACGCGGTCGAGGACTGGTACGACGAGGTCGTGCTCGACTGCCCGCCCGGCACCTCGGAGCTCACCCAGGGAATCATCGCGGTCGCCGACGCACTCCTCGTGCCCGTGATCCCGAATCCGCTGTCGTTGCGCACCCTCGATGCGCTCGCCGACCTCGTCGCGGAGTGCGAGGGCCCGCCGCCGCCGATGTTCCCGTTCTTCACGCTGGTCGACCGGCGCCGCAAGGTGCACCGCTCGATCGTCGAACACCTGCAACTCAACCGCAGCGAGACCCTCTCGGCACCGGTTCCGTATTCGGCCGACGTCGAGAAGATGGCGGTGGTGCGATCGCCGATCGCGCGGTTCGCTCCGAGTCATCCCGCGACGCGCGCCTACGAGGCGATCTGGTCGGAGCTCGCCGTGCGACTCGCGAGCGGCACGGCCGGCGGGCGCGACACCGCGGGACGTCAGCGCGCCGAGGCATTCGACACGCTGCGTCCCCAGGCCGCGAGCTGACGACTCCGAACGGTCACGCGTAGCCTCGGGCCCCATGGCACTGTCTCCCGAGTTGCAGGCGATCGCGCGCAAGGTCTCGAACTGGGGCCGTTGGGGCCCCGACGATCGGCGCGGCACCTTCAACCTGATCGACACCGCGGCCGTGCTGCGCGGGCTCGCGGCGGCCCGCCAGGGCAAGGTGTTCTCGCTCGCGATCCCGTTCGACGAGCACGGGCCGCAGACCGATCGCAGTAGCCCGGGGCGGATCAATCCGCAACGCACGATGTTGAGCGTCAACCTCAGCTACACCGGCGACCCCGGCGACAGCGCTTTCAGCGACGACGCGGTGTCGATGGGGCTCCAGGCCGCGACCCAGTGGGACGCGCTCGGTCATTGCGGCTACGACGGGCTGCTCTACAACGGCGTTCCGATGAGCTCGACCGACGACGACGGGGCACACGAGTTGGGCATCGACCGGTACGGGCCGGTCGCCACGCGCGGCGTGTTGCTCGATGTCGCCCGCGCGCTCGGCGTCGACCGGTTCGACGACAACCACGCGATCACCGGTGCCGACCTCGACGCCGCGGCGACGCTCGCCCGCGTCGAGGTGGCGAGCGGCGACGTGATCTGCGTGCGCACCGGACAGATGGCCTACCTCGGCGCCGAGGATCCGTACCGGTTCGCCGATCCGAGCCCCGGTATCGGGCCCGGTGCCATCGAGTGGTTGCGCGATCACGACGTCGCGGGGTGCGCCACCGACTGCCTCACGTTCGAGCCCTGGCCGAAGGACGACGGCAGCTACGCGTTCCCGGTGCACGCGATCAACCTGCGCGATCTCGGGATGCCCCAAGGGCAGATCTGGGCACTCGACGAACTCGCCGCCGATTCGCAGCGCGACGGCCAATACGACTTCTTGCTCGTCGCCACACCGATCCCGTTCACCCGCGCGGTCGGTGCCCCCGTCGCCCCCACCGCGATCAAGTAGCACTGCCGGCAAGGAGCACGGCCGGGCAAGGAGCACTGCCGGGCAAGGAGCGCTCAGCCGAGCTGCACCCAGTTCGTCGAGCCCTTGCAGAGCCAGAGTCGCCGGTACCTGTCGAGGTAGAGGTCCCCGGCGGCTCCCGACGCAGGGTGGGTCGACGCGGTCCCCGGGACGAGTTGGATCTGCGCGACGTTGCCGCTGAACCGGCCGCCGCGCCCCAACCGGCTGACGGCCTCGACGCCGTGCCCCGTCCCGTCGTTCTGGATCTTCGCAGCCGGACCCGTGGCCGCGTCGTTGGCCGTGTATGCCGTGAGCGCGCGACCGGTCCCGCTCGTGCGCGCGTAGATCGCCATCTCGGTCGACGCGGGGTTCGTCAGCGTCACGGTGAGCCCGCGTCCGAGCCCGACCGTCGAGACGGTGCACGCGGCCGCGGTGTTGATCAGGTTCGACACCGAGAACACCACGCCGGGGCCGGGTCCCTGTTGGTCGATCTCGCCGGCGGCGATGCTGCCACCGGCGCGACCGTGGAAGGCCCGGCCGTCGAAACAGTCGACCCACACACCGGTGCCGGTGCCGGTGTGCTCGACGTAGACGGTGGAACTGCCGTTACCCGCGTTGTCGGTCTTCGCGTACAACGCGCTCCCCGAAACACTCGTGTTCTCGAGCGTCAGGCTGAAGGCGCCGGTCGACGATGTCAGTGAGGTCGAGTCGCCGCCGGCGTCGTTGCTCGTACCGAATTGGAGGGCGCCGGTCGTCGCTCCGGCGGCCGCCGGACGCAACAGCGCGGTCCCCGCGAGCAGTCCGCCGGCGCCGACGGCACCGCGGCGGAGGAAACGGCGGCGGTTCGTGTGGGCTTCCATCGAGGCCTCCAAGGGCAGGTGCAGGGCGAGGTCTTCGCACCGGGCGGCGCCGGGTGACTCTGCTACGGTTCGGCACGTACCGCAACAGGCCAACGATGTCCTGCGTGCGGGTCTGCCCAGTTGCTTCGCTTCCTGAGCCGAACCCCACCGAACGAGGACATCCACCGATGGCCGACCTGGCCGACAAGGCCGAGCGCGCTCGACCCGAGTACCTGCGCGACCTCCCCGAAGCCCAGGGGCTCTACGACCCGCGCTTCGAGCACGATGCCTGTGGCGTCGGGTTTCTCGTCGACATGCAGGGTCGCAAGAGCCACTCGCTGGTGACGACGGCGCTGCAATGCCTGTGCAACCTCGAGCACCGCGGCGCCACCAACGCCGAACCCGACACCGGCGACGGCGCGGGCATCCTGATCCAGGTTCCCGACCGCTTCTTCCGGGCCGTGGTCGGCTTCGACTTGCCGCCGGCCGGGCAGTACGCCGCCGGAATCGCGTTCCTCCCCGGCGACGCGGGCGACGCCGACACCAAGGCCGACTTCATCGCCAAGATCCTCGCCGACGAAGGGATCAGCCTGCTCGGCTGGCGCGACACGCCGGTCGACATGACCGTTCCCGGCCTCGGCGCGCGGCAGGTGATGCCGACGTTCCGGCAGTTGTTCGTCGCCAAGACCGATCCGGAGGGCGTCGCCCTCGCCGGAGTCGAACTCGACCGCCACGTGTTCTGTGCGCGGAAGCGGATCGAACACGAGGCCGGCGTGTACTTCCCGAGCTTGTCGGCGCGGACATTCGTCTACAAGGGCATGCTCACGACCGCGCAGGTCCGCGACTTCTACGCCGACCTCCGCGACGAGCGCGTCGAGAGCGCGATCGGTCTGGTGCACAGCCGGTTCAGCACGAACACGTTCCCGAGTTGGCCGCTCGCGCACCCGTACCGGGTGGTC
>SXJQ01000339.1 GCA_005779345.1 Actinomycetota bacterium | reverse complement strand
GAGGCGGTGTTCACGATCCCGCCGCGTTCGCCGCCCGCGTTGGGTTCGTTCTTGCTCATCACCGACGCGGCGTTGCTCGCGACGTTGAACGTCCCGATCAGGTTGAGCTTGACGACCCACTCGTAGATCGCCAGGTCGTGCGGCGAGCCGTCGCGCCCGATCGTGCGACCGGCCATGCCCGAACCCGCGCAGTTGACCGCGATCCGCAACGTGCCGAGCTCGGCGGCGGCGTCGAGTGCCGCGCGCACCGAGTCGCCCGACGTGACGTCGGTGTCGACGAACAAGGCCCGATCCCCGAGTTCGGCGGCGATCTGCGTGCCGCGCTCGACGTTCTTGTCGACGAGCACCACGGCCGCTCCGCCTCGGTGGAGGCGGCGCGCCGTTGCCTCACCGAGCCCGGAGGCTCCGCCCGTCACGAACGCAACTGATCCCTGGAGTTCCATGGCGGCGGAAGATACTCGGCTGGCTCCCTGCGGGCGCAACCGGTCACAATGCACCCATGACCAGACGGACCTTCGCGAATCTCGCCGCGCTCGGCGCGGCCGTCGGCGAGCCCCTCGGCCCGACCGAGTGGCAGACGATCACCCAGGAACGGATCAACGGCTTCGCCGACGCGACGGGCGACCATCAGTGGATCCACGTCGACGTCGACGCGGCGAAGCAGGGACCGTTCGGAGCGCCGATCGCGCACGGGTACCTCACGATGAGCCTCTGCGCTCCGTTCCTCGCGGAACTCGCGGCGGTCGAGGGTGTCTCGATGGGGATCAACTACGGCGTCAACAAGGCCCGGTTCATCACGCCCGTCAAGGTCGGGTCCCGCGTGCGCGCGACGGGCGCGATCACCGAGGTCGCCGACGTGCCGGGCGGCGCGCAGGCGGTCGTGACGATCACGATCGAGATCGAAGGCGAGCCCAAGCCCGCCGCGGTGGTCGAGACCGTCAGTCGTTACCTGGTCTGATCGCGCGGCGGGTCGCCACCGCGCTCGCGGGCGGCGCGTCGACGGCGACGGCGGAAGCGCGCGGCCTCGACGATGACGAGCAGCACCAAGACGCCGCCGGCGACGCCGTACAGCCACACCGGGACCTCCGACGCCGACGGCGCGGCGCGCCCCGCCGAACCTGCGGAGGTGCCGTCGCTCGCGCGGTCGGTGTCGTCGGTGTCGCCGGTACCGCTGCCGTCGGCGCCCGGGCGTTCGGTGTCGGGCGTCTCGCCGCACGCGGCCGTCTCGCGCGACTCGGCACTCGCGTCGCGCCACTCGTTGCCGTCGATGACGACCTCGCAGACGGCGTTGAGTGTGATCGCGATCGCGTCGGGCTCGACCCGCCCGCGGTTGTCGCGAATCTCGACGTCGGCGTAGTTCACGATCCGGATCGCGCTCGTGCCCTCGGCCGGGTTGCCGACGACGTCCGACGAGTTGCCGACGATCGCGAGCCCGCGGCGCGGCGACCGAGCGACGCCGGCGAAGACGGTGAGCCCGCGGCCGCCGTCGATCTCGTTGCCCTCGAGACGCAGGTCGGTGACGTTTTCACCGCCACCGCCCGACGCGAGGAGGAAGTTGCCGTAGTCACCGACCGCGTTGTCGCGCAGCGTGACCCGTTCGACCTTCCAGCGGCGGACGGGTTCCACATCGAACACCGAACGGGCGACCCGGTCGAAGCGGTTGCGTTCGACGACCACGTCGACACCGTTGACGATCGCCACACCCTGGCGGCCGATCAGGTCGAACGTGCTGTCGACGATCCGGACCGCCTCGCTGCCCCCACCGATGTAGACGCCGTCGCCCCAGACCTCACGCACGTCGACGCGCTCCAGCGTCACGTCGGTCGACCCGCCGATCACGAATCCGGCCTGACCCTCGAGCGCCGGGTCGTAGGCGCCGTCGGTGTCGGGGCCGTCGATCGCGAGGTCGCGCACGGTGATGTCGGTGCTCCCCGAGATCGCGACGTGACGGCGGTTGCGCGGCCACTTGCCCGCCAGCGACCGTTGGGTCGGCTCGCTCGACGAACCGTCGTCGGGCGCGACGATCGTGGCACCGTTCCCCTCGATCACGAGCCCGCGTCGGTTGCGGATCTGGATCACCCCGTCGACGCGGTAGCGGGCGTCGGCCGCGAGCGTGATCGTGCTCCGATCGGGAGTCCCCGCGATCCAGTCGTCGAGCGCGGCCGTGACGTCGGTCGCGCCGGTCGCGTCGATACTCGCCGGGGGCGAGACCGAATCCGCGTGCGCCGCGGGCGCGAGCGTGATTGCCGCGAGCGCGACGGCCGCGATCCCGACGGTCGAGCCGGCGATCCGAGCGATCCTGGCGGGGACGGCGAAGGGTCGATGCACCGCGCCATGCTCGCAGATGTCTCCTAGTCTCCGGCACATGGCCGCCGCACGGAAGCCGGGACCCGGCACGGGATACGACGCCGAGCAGATCCAGGTCCTCGAGGGCCTCGATCCGGTCCGCAAACGGCCGGGGATGTACATCGGATCGACCGGACCGCAGGGGTTGCACCACCTGGTGTGGGAGGTGGTCGACAACGCGGTCGACGAGGCGATGGCGGGCCACTGCACGCGGATCGACATCACGCTCCTCGCCGACGGCGGCTGCCGGGTCACCGACAACGGGCGCGGTATCCCGGTCGACGAGCACCCGAAATACCGCGGTAAGTCGGCGGCCGAGGTGGTGCTCACGGTGTTGCACGCCGGCGGCAAGGTCGGCGACGGCGGCTACAAGGTCAGCGGCGGGTTGCACGGCGTCGGCGTGAGCGTCGTGAACGCGCTGAGTTCGCGGCTCGACCTCGAGGTCCGACGCGAAGGCAACGTCTACCGCCAGAGTTACGCGGCGGTGCGCCAGGGCGGCAAGGTCGCGCCCGGCGTGCCGCAGGGCCCGTTGCAGCTCACCGGTAAGGCGGGTCGGGCCGGCAACGGCACGACGGTGACGT
>SXJQ01000338.1 GCA_005779345.1 Actinomycetota bacterium | reverse complement strand
GGCGCGGCGTGCCTGGAGCAGTCGCTTCTCCTCGGCTTGGGCCGCGCGCGCGGCGTCGGTATCGGGTCGGGCCGCTGCGTCGGTGAGGCGCTCGTACGCGCGGTCGCGCAACTCCTCTTCGATCGTTTCGAGTTTGGCGACAATGTCGTCGTAGGGACCGGTCATCGGGGCGATTCCTCCAGTGCGTCGGCGAGCAACTCGACGGGATGGCGCACCTCGAGGCCCGCGGCTCGCAGGTGGATGGTGCAGCCGGGGTTCGCAGAACACACGACCGACGCGCCGGTTCGCGCGAGCGCCGCGACCTTGCGAGCCCGCACGTCGTTCGCGAGTGCGGGTTGGAGCGCCGCATAGGCGCCTCCCGCTCCGCAGCAGAGCGCGTCGTCGTCGGTCTCGACGAGTTCATAGGCGGGCCCGAGCACCGTGCGCACTCCTGCGTGGTCGCGCTGCACGTGGCGGAGATGACACGGGTCCTGCACGACGACGCGACCGCCGCCGGGGCGCAGCGGCAATGGCGGCTGCTGCGCGAGCCAACTCGAGATGTCGACGACTCGCGCCGCGAACGCGGCGGCCTCGGGCGTGCCGAGGAGATGTCCGTAATCGCGGAGCGCCGCGCCGCACCCGGCGCTGTCGACGAGCACCGGCGCCGCGCCCGGCATCGAGGCGATGACGCGCCGCGCGAGCCGGCGTGCGTCGTCGGTGCGGCCGGCGTGGACGTGAAGCGCCCCGCAGCAATCACCGCCGCGGCCGGGTACCGCCGGGCGGGCACCGGTCGCCCGCACGACGCGGGCCGCGGCGATGTGGGTCTCGCGCATCCACGCGTCCATGACGCAGCCCGTGAAGAGCCACACGTCGGGAGTCCCGCCGGCGGGCACGCGCAGCCGCAACGCGAGTCGGCGCATGTCGAGCCGCGGCAGGGTCGCCGCGTACCGACGCGGTACGAGCCGCAAGCGCTGGGCGACGAGGAGGAGCCACGACACCGCCACGAGCACGCGATGGTGCGCGAGCACACCCCGATACCCGAGCGTCTCGACGAATCGCCGCAAGCGCGGCCGCCGCGGAGCGATCGCCGCGCGCGTCGATTCCATGAGGTGCCCGAACGGCACCCCCGACGGGCACGCCGCCTCGCAGCCGCGGCACTGGACGCATTCGTCCATCGCGCGCACGAACACCGCATCGAGCGGGGCAGCACCGGAGTCGACGACGCGCATCGCCGCGATCCGCCCGCGCGGCGAGGCCAGCTCGAGGCCCGTGACGCGATACGTGGGACAGTGCGGCAGGCAGAGGCCGCAGCTCACACAGGCCACGAGCTCATCGGGGTCGAGACCGAGCGCGCCGCGCGTCGTCATTCGGAGCCCGTTCATCCGAACCGCCCGGGCGCCAACTTGCCGTCGGGGTCGAAGGCCCGCTTGATGCGGGTGTGGAGTTCACCGTTCGCTGTCCCCGAACCGGACCATGCGGCACCGAAGCCGTCGAAGGGAGCACCCGAAGGGTCGGCTTCGCCGCCCGCCTCGCGGAGCAGCCAGCCGCCGTGTCGTTCGGCGATGCCGCGCGCGGCCGCGAGCTGTTGGGCGTCGGCGTACGCGACGTGCACGGTGCCGACCCCCCATTCGGCGAGCCAGGTGCCGTCGTCGCGATCGACACCGTCGATCCGATCGAGCGCCGCGGTGAGCGCGCCCAGTTCGTTCGGCGGGACCGAGATCCGGCCGCGATGGGGTCCGTCGGGCAAGCAGGCGCCATCGACAGCGATCCGATCGCGCAACACCGCGCGACCGACCGCGACGTCGGCCGCATCGCCGGCGAGGCACACGAGCGTCTGCCGCGAATCGGCCAGGATCGCCGCCGGCCGGAACAGGCACTCGAACAGTTCGCCGGGCGGGCTCGCGGTCGACCACCACTCGGTGACGCCTGGCTCCGGGCGGCACCGCAACGTCACCTGCACGAGCACACCGAGCGTGCCCATCGACCCGACGAGCAGCCGCGGGAGGTCGTACCCGGTGACGTTCTTGACCGTTGGTCCGCCACCTCGTACGAGCGCGCCGTAGCCGGTGACGAAGCGCACCTCGAGCAGGTGGTCGCGCAGTGGGCCATCGCCGAGACGCGTCGGCCCCGACAGGCCGGTCGCGAGCACACCGCCGATCGTCGCCGTGGAATCGCGCGGCTGGAGCGGGACCCGCTGGCGGTGTTCGGCGAGCGCCGCGTCGAGTACCGCGACGGGCGTGCCGGCCAGCACCGTCACCGTGAGGTCGGCAACATCGTGACGGACGATGCCCGCAGGGACGCCGACCGCTGTCGTCGCGTGTTCGCTGCGGACCTGGTTGCCGACCTCGGCATGGGTGCGCGCGCCGACGGGTTCGACCGCCGCGGCCGCCCGGACCGCGTCGACGATCGGTGCTGCGGTCGCAGTCAGATCCATGTGCCCTCCGGCACCGTCAGATCCATGTGCCCTCCGGCACCGTCAGATCCATGTGCCCTCCGGCACGGGCCGGGTCCCGGCAAGCTCACCGCAGCGGCTCCCCGCGGGGAGCACCTTGCGCGGGTTCGCGAGCCCCGACGGATCGAACGCTTCGACCAACCGCGCCTGCGCGTCGAGGTCGATCGGCGAGAAGAGCCGACCCATCAGGTCGCGCTTTTCGACCCCGATGCCGTGCTCGCCGCTCAGCACCCCGCCGGCGGCGATGCACGCCTCGAGGATCTCGGTGCCCGCGTGGTGCACGCGTTCCCACGTTCCCGGTTCGCGCCGGTCGAACACGATGAGCGGGTGCAGGTTGCCGTCGCCCGCGTGGAAGACGTTCATCATCGTGAGGCGTTGCTCGGCGGCGATCTCGTAGATGCGCCGCAACACGCCGACGAGTTGGGTGCGCGGTACGACGGCATCGTGCAGGTAGTAGTCGGGCGCGATCCGCGCGATCGCACCGAACGCCGACTTGCGTCCCTTCCACAGCAGCTCGCGTTCGGCCTCGTCGCGGGCGACCCGCACCGTGCGCGCTCCGTGGGTACGACCGATCTCGTCGATCGCGAGGGCCTGCGCGGTGACACCATCGGGGAGGCCGTCGAGCTCGACGAGCAGTACCGCCTCGGCATCGCGCGGATACCCCGCGCCGACGAAGTCCTCGACCGCACGCGTGATCTGCGCGTCCATCATCTCGAGGGCCGCGGGCAGGATCCCCTCGGCGATGATCCCCGACACGGTCGTTGCCGCGTCGTCGATCGAGGTGAAGTCGAGCAGCAGCGTACGAACCGCCGGTGGGTCGGGGAGCAAGCGGACGAGCACGCCGGTCGTGACGCCGAGCGTGCCCTCTGAGCCGACGTACACGCCGCGCAGGTCGTACCCGGGCTCGTCGGGTCGGGCACCGCCGATCCGGGTCGCGGTGCCATCGGCGAGAACCGCGTCGACCGCGAGTACGTGGGCCGTCGTGGTGCCCGAGGCCAGGCAGTGCGGGCCGCCGGCGTTCGTCCCGACGTTGCCGCCGATGGAGCACGCCTGTTGGCTCGACGGATCGGGCGCGTAGTGGAGCCCATGGGGCGCCGCGGCGCGCGACAGGTCGAGGTTCAAGACGCCGGGTTCGACCCACGCGGTGCGCGAGCGCGGGTCGATCTCGAGGATCCGATCCATCTGGGACATCACGATGACGAGTGCATCGTCGAGGGGTGTGGCGCCGCCCGCGAGTCCGGTGCCGCTCCCCCGCGCCACGAACGGCACGCCGTGGTGTTGTGCCGCTCGCACCGCGGCCTGCACCTCGCGCGCGTCGCGGGGGAAGCACACCGCACCGGCGCGACCCTCGGCGAGTCCGGCGTCGCGCGAGTAGAGCGCGAGTTCGAGCGGCTCGCGTCGAGCGCGGTCGCCGCCGAGGGCGCGTTGCAGATCTGCGACGAGCGAGTCGAGCGCGGCGATGCGCGCAGCCTATCGACGGGCTCGTTAGTCTCGACGCCGTGAGCAAGACGGACGACAAGGCGAAGGTTCCCGGCGTCGCGCGGGAGTGGGTGACGATTCCCGTGGCGGGCAAGTCACGCGAGCAGTGGCAGGTGGATGTCACCTATCTCACCTCGAACTACCGGTGCATCTTCGGCGACGGTTGCCAGGGGGTGCTCACCGAGCCCGCGGCGGAGCTCGTCCAGGGCTGTTGCTCCTACGGTGCCCACGCGAACAGCCCCGCCGACCAACGTCACGTCGAGAAGATGTCGAAGCAACTCCGCGCCGACGAATGGCAGTACCAGGCCGAGGGCAAGCGCCGCGGGGTCTGGAAGAAGGTCGGCAAGGACGAGTACTGCACACGCCTCGTCGACGACGCCTGCATCTTCCTCAACCGGCCGGGGTTCGCGGCCGGCCCCGGCTGTGCACTCCACCTGCTCGCGCTGCGCAAAGACGTGCACTTCAGCGAGACCAAACCCCTCGTGTGCTGGCAACTCCCGCTGCGCGAGTACGACCGCGACGAAGAAGACGGCAGCGTCACCCACGTGCTCACCGAGTTCGGTCGCGACGGCTGGGGCGAGGGCGGCGACGAGTTCGCCTGGTGGTGCACCGAATCGCCCGACGCGTTCACCGGCGCCGAACCCGTCTACCGCTCCATGGCGCCCGAACTGCGAGCCATGCTGGGCAACGCGGTCTACGACGAACTCGCTCGGTACCTCGATGCGCGCCTCGCGGCCGCGCCCACGGTGGCCCACCCGACGGCCGTGCCGGTGAAGCTCGGCCGAACCCGCACCCGCCAGCATCCCGCCGTCTGACAGCTTCGCCAGGGCCGCCTCTGGCAGCTTCGCTGCCCCACCGCCGGCGGCCCACGACGGCACGCCCGGGAGCCGACCTGGGGAATCGCTGAAGGTGTGCCGTGCGCGTGCCGATCACCCGGCGATGGTGATGTTCCGCTTCGAGGACCGCGAGCCGACCGTGCACCCGGCCGCGTTCGTCGCGCCGACCGCCACCCTGGTCGGCGACGTGCACGTCGAGGCGGGAGCTTCGATCTGGTTCGGCGCGGTGCTGCGCGCCGATGTCGCGCCGATCGTCGTTCGGGCGGGCGCGTCGATCCAGGACTGTGCGGTCGTCTACGCGGCACCCGGCCTCACAGTCGACATCGGAGCCGGCGCCGTGGTCGCGACCGGCGCGGTGGTGCGCGGCGCGATCGTCGGTGAGGGTTCGGTGGTCGGCACGCGCTCGATCGTGCTCGAAGCCGCTGAGGTGGGCGCAGGCGCGCTCGTTGCCGCCGGTTCGGTCGTTGCGTCGCGCACCGTGATCCCCGCGGGGTACCTCGCGACGGGAGCGCCGGCGCGGGTGCAACGACCCGTCGCCGGTTCGCCGGCGGAGATCATGGTGGCGACGAGCGCGCTCGAAGCCATCGACCTCGCGGACCGTCATCGTGTGGGGCTCGGCCCGCATCGGTGATCCGGCTGCGGCCTACAGGTACAGGCCGGTACCGCCTTCGCCGCGTCCCGAAGCGGTCGCCTGGACGTCGCGCTCGCGCAGGATGAGGTACTCCTCACCGCGGATCTCCACCTCGTAGCCCGCGTCGGGAGCGAAAAGCACCTGGTCGGCGGGTTCGATGTTGCGGACCGTCGGGCCGGCAGCGATCACCTCGGCCCAGACCAGGCGGCGGTTCACCTCGGCCGTCGCCGGGATCAGGATCCCCGCCCGCGACTTGCGTTCGCCGGCTTCCTTCGACGGCGCGCAGAGCAGGCGGTCGGCCGTCATGCGGATCGACTGGCGGACGTCGTCGACGGGCTTCATGGTTCGCGGAGGTTAGGGCTCGCGACGGTCATGGGCCGACTGGGCCGACCACGCGACCACGCGGCCGCGATGCTCGGGCCCTTCGCGGCCGTCGGTAGGCTCCGCCGGTCAGTCGCCGCCCGTCCGATGGAGCGCCGCCATGTTCTCGTTCCCCGCTGTGCCCGCCTCGCGCGGGGCGTGCCCCCGACGCTCGCGTCGTTCACTCCCGTCGGCGCTGGTCGCGACGGTTGCCGTCGTCGTGCTCGCCGCGTGCAGTAGTGGGAGTGAGAACGACAGTCCCGGTGTCACGCTCGACGGTACGGGCGGTTCGGTCACGATCGAGGCACACGATCCGGCCTCGTACAACGCGAACCGCATCGACGCCGCAGTCGGCGACCTCACGGTGAAGCTCGTCCAGACCGGCTCGATCGTGCACGACTTCCAGATCGACGGCATCGACGGCAAGGCACAGGTCACCGGCAGCGAGCGCGAGGCGACGGCCACGTTCGTCGGGCTCGAAGCCGGCGAGTACGAATACTTCTGCGGCACTCCCGGACACCGCGCGATGGGTATGAAGGGCGTCCTCGTCGTCACCGAGTGACGGCGACGGCGAGAACACGGTGAGTCACACCGCAGTGCCGCGTCACCGCACGCGGCTCGGCGCGCCCCGGATCGGCGCCTGGATCCGGATGACGAAGCCGCGCGTCATCGAGTTGCTGCTCGTCACGACGCTCCCTCCGATGATCCTGGCGCAGGAGGGCCTCCCGCCCATCGGCCTGATCGTCGCCGTGCTCGTCGGGGGATCCCTCGCCGCCGGCGGGGCGAACACGATCAACAGCTACCTCGAACGCGAACGCGATCAGCTCATGGCGCGCACGAACGATCGGCCGCTCGCGACCGGCGAGATCGAACCGGTCCATGGCCTCATCTTCGGGATCGTCCTCAACGTCGTGGCCTTCGCGATCCTGTGGCCGGCCGCGAACCTGCTCGCCGCGTGCCTCACGATGTCGGCCACGCTGTTCTACGTGTTCGTGTACACGGTCTGGCTCAAGCCGCGGACCGACCAGAACATCGTGATCGGCGGCGCGGCGGGCGCGGTGCCGGTGCTCGTCGGCTGGGCGGCTGTCACCGGATCGCTGGCCGTCCCCGCCTGGCTGCTCTTCGTCGTCGTGTTCCTCTGGACTCCGGCCCACTTCTGGGCGTTGGCGATCCGTTATCGCGACGACTACGCCAACGCGGGCTATCCGATGCTGCCCGTCGTGCGCGGGATTCCCGCCGCCACGAACCAGATCGTCGGTTACAGCGTGCTCACCGCCGCCGCGAGCCTCACGGTCGGGTTGGCCACCCCGGTCGGACCGCTCTACGTGGGCGCCGCGGTCGCGTTGGGCATCGCCTTCGTCGTACTGGCGGTCAAACTGCGCCGCGACCCGTCGGCGAGCCGCGCAATCCGGTTCTTCGCGATGTCGAACGTGTACCTGCTCGCGGTGTTCGCCGCGGTCGCGGTCGACGTGTTCGTTCGCCGCTAGACCCAAATCGCCCCGACCGCCGATTCGGCCAGCGGGCCGTCTATTCCTCCCAGCGGAACCGGCGCGCCGCGAGTGCCGGCATCACGATCGCCCAGACCACGAGCACGACGAAGCTCCCCACCGGGAACCCGCGACCGTCGACGAGCACGCCGCGCAGCGACTCCGACAACGCCGCTGCCGGGAGTACCGCCGCGAGGTGCTCGAGCGCCGCGGGCAGCTTGTCGATCGGGTAGGCCATCCCCCCGAGGAACAGCAGGACCAAGAACAGCGCGTTGGCGAGCGCGAGGTTCGCCTCGGCGCGCAGCGTGCCCGCGAGCAACATGCCGATCCCGGCGAACGCGATCGAGCCCACGAGCACGATTCCGAGCGCGGCGACGATTCCCGACGGGACCATCCACCCGAGCGCGGCCCCGACGCCGATGAGCAATGCGACTTGCACGATCTCGATCACGAGCACGGTCGCGGTCTTCGCAACGATGAGCCCGCGGCGGGTGAGCGGTGTCGCGCCGAGCCGCTTCAGCACCCCGTAGCGACGCTCGAACCCCGTCGCGATCCCGAGGCTGACCATCGCCGCCGACATCACCGCGAGCGCGAGGACCCCCGGCACGAGAAAGTCGACCGCGTCGCGGTAGCCGTCGGGAACGGTGGCATCGAGCTTGGCGAAGAACACGAGCACGCCGAGCGGAATGGCAAGCGTCACGACAAGGTTCTCGCCGCGGCGCAGCATCAGGAGCAGCTCGGCGCGGGACTGGGCCACGACCGCCCGGCGCGTCATCGCACGCCCCCGAGTTCGGCCTCGGACCGCTCCGCGGTGATCTGGAGGAACACCTCTTCGAGGGAGCGGCGCCCCGATTCGAGAGTGCTGAGCGTGACGTCGTGATCGCGCAGGAACACGGCAAGGTTCGCGAGCAAGGCGGGGGTTCCTGCCGCCTGCACGAGGTACTCACCCACGCGGACCGCGACGACGGCGCCGGAACCCAACGCGAGTGCTGCGGCGAGCCGGTCGACGTCGAGGACCGCACCTTGGTGTGTCGCCGTCGTGGTGAACCGCACCTGCGGGTGTTCCGCGGTCGAGGTCAGCTCGTGCGGGGTCCCGATCGCGGCGAGTCGCCCGGCGGCCATGATCGCGACGCGGTCGCAGAGCCGTTCGGCCTCGTCGAGCAGGTGCGTCGTCAACACGATGGTCGTGCCCCGCGCCGCGATCGCGCGCACGAGGTCCCACGTCGTCGCGCGCGCCTGGGGATCCATCCCTGCGGTGGGCTCGTCGAGGAACACGAGCTCGGGCCGGCCGACGAGCGCGCACGCGAGCGAGAGGCGTTGCGCCTCACCACCCGACAGCCGGCGGACCGCGCGGTTGGCAGCGCTCGAGAGCCCGACCGTCTCGAGGAGCGCGTCGGGATCGTCGGGGTCCTCGTAGTACGCGGCGAAGAGCCGGATGACCTCGCGTGCGCGCAGCCCCGGGGCGAGACCGCCCTCTTGGAGCATCACGCCGACGCGGGCGCGGAGACGGTCGCCATCGCGATCCGGGTCGAGCCCGAGGACGCGAACCTCACCCCGATCGGCCCGCCGATAGCCCTCGAGGATCTCG
>SXJQ01000337.1 GCA_005779345.1 Actinomycetota bacterium | reverse complement strand
GTTCTTGACCATCTGTGCCTTGACGAGTCCGAGGATCTCGGTGCGGAAGTCCTCGCGGCGGTCGCTCCACCGGATCCCGCCCCGCGCGACACGACCCATGCGCAGGTGGACGCCCTCGACCCGCGGCGAGTACACGAAGATCTCAGAGACCGGTCGCGGCTTGGGGAGATCGGGAACGCGACCCGGGTCGAGCTTCACCGCGAAGTGGTACGGGGGCATGCCGTCGGCGTCGACCTGGAACCAGTTCGTGCGCAGCGTCGCCTCGACGAGGTGCAGGTAGGCGCGCAGGATGCGGTCGTCATCGAGGGAAGTGACGTCGTCGAGCGCGGCCCGGATCTGGGTCGAGACCTCGGCGCCCTCGTCGTGGTGGTCGGGATCGAAGCGCAACGTGAACAACCCGACGAGCAACCGGCAGATCGTGGGGTGCGCGGCGAGGGTCGAGGCGAGATAGTCCTGGCTGAAGTGCGTCCCGACCTGGCGGAGAAACCGCCCGTAGCCGCGCAGCATCGCGACCTCTCGCCAGGTGAGCCCGGCGGCGAGCACGAGCGCGTTGAACGAGTCGTTCTCGGCGTCGCCCCGAACGACCGCGCCGAATGCGTCCTCGAACTCGGCGCGAACCTCGGCGAGATCGATGGTCGTGCCGAGCGCGGCGCGCAACCCGAACCGCTCGATCGACACCCGGCGACCGTCGGCGAGTTGCAGCCGGTACGGGTGCTCGTCGAGGACCGTCACCCCCATGTTCGTGAGCGTCGGCATGACGTCGGACAACGCGAGTTGGCGGCTGCCGAACACCGAGAAGAGCAGCGGACCGCCGTCGGACGGTGGATCGAGTCGGAGCACGGTCTCGTCGCGATCGAGCAGCTGCTCGAGGCACGCCAGGTCGGCGACCGCGACCGCGGTGCCGTTGGTGTCTTGGTAGGCGGGAGGGAAGGCATCGGCCCAACGGCGCGCGAGCGCGTTGCCGTGCACGTCGCCGTGCTCGGCAACGAGACGCTCACGCAGGTCGTCGGACCAGGTTCGTGACGCCGCCGCGATGGTCGTCTCGAGGTGCGTCGGGTCGGGTTCGGGTACTTGTCCGGGGATCGTGCGGAGCACGAAGTGGAGGCGCGCGAGCACGGACTCGCTCACCCGTGCCGTGTACTCGGACCCGACCGCGTTGAACGACGAGCGCAGGATCTCGTCGATCTTGAGCCGCAGACCGGTGTTGTAGCGGTCGCGCGGCACGAACACGAGGCAGCTCACGAACCGCTCGAAGCGGTCGCGACGCACGAAGACGCGGACCCGACGACGCTCCTGGAGCGCGAGCACCCCCATCGCGATCTCGTAGAGCTCGTCTTCGGAAGTCTGGAAGAGCTCGTCGCGCGGGTAGGTCTCGAGGATCGCGATGAGATCCTTGCCCGAGTGCGAATTCGGCGGGAACCCGGCGCGCCGGACGACCGAGGCGACCTTGTGCCGCAGCACCGGGATGTCGATCGGACTCGAGTTGTAGGCCGCGCTCGTCCACAGGCCGAGGAAGCGGTGTTCGCCGACGACCTCGCCGCGGTCGTCGAACCGCTTGACCCCGACGTAGTCGAGGTAGGCGCTGCGGTGGATCGTGCTCTTGGTGTTGCCCTTGCTCAGCACGAGCAGCGTCTTGTCGCGAGCGCGGGCGCGCAATGCCGCCGGGAGGGCCGCGAAGGTGTCGCCGTCGTCGGTCTGGGTGCGACCGCGCAGGATGCCGATCCCCGTGTCGCCGAGTGGCGCGAGCGTCTCCGCGCTCGTGTCGTCGGGGCCTGCGTCGAGGGCCGCATCGTCGCTGTCAGCGCCGTGGCTGTCGACAGGCTCGGCGTCGACAGGCTCGCCGTCGACTGCCTCGCCGTCGACTGCCGCGTCGTCGAAGGCCGCGTCGTTGAGCGCGTATTCCTGGTAGCCGAGGAACGTGAAGTGATGATCGGCCATCCATTCGAGCAACGCCCGCGTCTCGATCAGCTCGTCGGGCGCGACCGGCGGCGGGCGGCGGGCGAGGTCGTCGATCACGCGGCGCACGGTGGCGAGCATCCTCGCCCAGTCGCCGGTGGCGTGACGCACATCGTCGAGCACGCGGCGCAGATCGGTGACGATGTCGCGGAGCGACTCGGAGTCGGTGCACCGCTCGACCTCGACGTGGAGGTACGACTCGACGCACACGCCCGGGCCCGATTCGTGCTCGTCGGCGAGGCCGAGCAACCGACCGGTGTCGTCGCGGCGGACGCGCACGATCGGGTGCACCGCGAGTTGGAGGCCGAGCCCGTGGCGATCGAGTTCCATCGTCACGGAGTCGACGAGGAACGGCATGTCGTCGGTGATGATCTCGACGACGGTGTGGGGTGATTGCCAGCCGTCGGTCTGCGTGTTCGGATTGCCGACGCGCACGACCGCGGTACCCGGTGCCCGGTCGGCCGCGAGACGCCAATGGGCGCGGGCGGCCCCGGCAAGATCTTCCATTCGCCGCGCGGTGAGGTCGTCGACCGCGACGGCGCCGTAATACCGACGGATGAAGTCGGGGAGGCCGGGGGGTTCACCCGCCGAGACGTAGGCGGTGGCGAGGCCGCTCACGCGCTCGACGAGCGCCGTCCGCTCGGCGTCGACGGTGGAGACCATCGCAAGTGAGGGTACCTGGGTTCTGAACTCGGTGAGCGCCACGGTTCTCTATCGGCTGTTCGCCCCCCAATTCTTTTCCGCGATCTTGCGAGACGTGTGCGCGACCGTCCGGTGGCCCCCAAGTGGGGGCGCGTGAACGCACCCATTAGCGTCGCGGCGATGGAGACCGAGACCGCGCTCAGCCTCGCGCTCGAGTTGGCCGATGCCGCCGACGCGGTGACGATGTCGCGGTTCCGGGCCCACGACCTGGCGGTGGAGACGAAGCCCGATCTCACGCCCGTCACCGAGGCCGATCACGCCGCCGAGGCGCGGATTCGGGAGATCCTGGCCGAGCGGGCCCGCGACCACGCGGTGGCCGGCGAGGAGTTCGGCGACGACGGCGACGCGGAATGCCGCTGGATCGTCGACCCGATCGATGGCACGAAGAACTACGTGCGCGGCGTGCCGATCTGGGCGACCGTGATCGGGCTCGAGCGCGCGGGCGAACTCGTCGTCGGGGTGGTGTCGGCGCCCGCCCTCGGATCTCGCTGGTGGGCCGGCCGCGGGCTCGGCGCCTATCACGACGGCCGCCGCCTCCAGGTCTCGTCGGTTCACGACCTCGCCGACGCCCAGCTCTCGTTCGCGTGGGATACGAAGGAACGCTTCGATGTGGTCGGCGAGCGGCTCCTGTCGCTGTCGCACGCGTGCTGGCGGACGCGGGGGGTCGGCGACTTCTGGCAGCACATGCTCGTCGCCGAGGGAGCGTTCGACGTGAGCGTCGATCCGATCGTCGCCTACTGGGACGTCGCCGCGCTGATCCCGATCCTCGAGGAGGCAGGCGCGAGGTGGACGACGATCCACGGCGACAACCCGTCGCGTCCCGACTCCCTGCTCGCGACGAACGCGCGTCTGCACGACGCGGCGCTCCGTCACCTGCACCCGAACGCGTGACGCCGGCCGCGCGACGCGGACGCGCGAGACCGCGGCGCTGACCTAACCTCCGTGCTCGTGCCGGAGATCACGATCGGGATCGACATCGGGACGTCGTCGGTGAAGGCGATTGCTGCCGACGCCGATGGCAACATCGTGCGGAGCGCACGTGTCCCGCACGCGTTCTTCGTTCCGGCACCCGAGCGATTCCAACATGACGCGACGTGCTGGTCCGACGGTCCGGTGCGCGCGCTCGAAGCGCTCGGCGCTGCCGAACTCGCACCGCGGGGCGTGAGCATCGCCGCGATGGTCCCGTCGCTCACCGCAGTCGGCGACGACGGCCGCGCGATCGCGCCCGGCCTCCTCTACGGCGACGAACGAGGCCACGTCGAGGAGGGAACGCACACCGAATCGGGCGAACTCGGCCGGTTCCTTGCCTGGCTCGCCGGCGAGGCACCGGGCGCCCGCGGGTACTGGCCGGCGCAGGCCGTCGGCAACTTCGCGTTGTCGGGCGCGCCGGCGCTGTCGACCACCGCGGCCGCGGCGTGTTATCCGCTCTTCAACTTCTCGGGCTGGGACGCGCCGCTCGTCGCCGCAGCCGGCGCCCGGCTCGACCAGATGGCCGACCTCGTCCCGGGTGGCACCGCTGCGGGCACGGTGCGGGGGCTCGGCGATTGCGTACTCGAGGGCGGCACGATCGATGCGATGGGCGAACAGATCGTCGCCGGCGCCGACGAACCCGGTGATGTCCTCGTGATCTGCGGGACGACGCTCATCGTGTGGAGTGTCGTCGCCGAACCCGTCGAGGTCCCCGGGTACTTCCCCATCCCGCACACCACGCCCGGCCGCTACTTCATCGGCGGTCCGAGCAATGCCGGTGGGCTGTTTCTCAACTGGGCGAACGCGCTCACCGCGCCCGGCGGTACCGAACCCGACCCGGGCAACATTCCGCTGTGGGTGCCCTATCCGCGGGGCGAGCGGGTGCCGATCGAAGACCCGCACCGCCGCGCGGAATTGCGGGGCCTCGATCTCACGCACGGTCCCGCGGCGTTGCGGCGGGCCGCGTTCGAAGCGGCCGGATTCGTTACCCGCCGCATGATCGAGGCGTCACCCGTGCCCGCGCGACGGATCGTCGCGACCGGCGGTGGTGTGCGCGTCGCCGAATGGCTCCAGTGTCTCGCCGACGCGACGGGCCTGCCCGTCGACCCGGTCGCTGTCCCCGAGGGCGGGGCACTCGGCGCGGCGTGGCTGGCCCGACAGGCCGCTGGGCTCGAGTCGTCGCTCGCCGACGCGCGGCGCTGGGCGCGCTCGGATCCCACGATCGAGCCCGACCCGCGCTGGGCGAGTGCGACCCAGGATCGCTATGGCGCGTGGCGCGCGGTCGCGGACTGACGTGGCGATGCCGTGCCGAGGGGAGCGCACGCTCCGGGTTCGCGCCGGCGTCTCGATGGTGCTCGCCGCGGCGCTCGTCGTCGGGTGCAGCGGCGGCGACGCACGCGACGCGAGCGCCACGAGTTCGACAGGGAGTGAGAACTCGGGTGACGCGCTGCCGGTTCCGGCCGCCGACGCCTGCGAGTTGGTCACGCGCGACGACGCCGCCGCGATCATGGGCGTGCCTGCGCAGGTCGACGAGGATTCCGCGGGTGGCAGGAGCGACACGAACTGCCACTACGTGAACGTTCCGCCCGCCGACACGAGCGAGGGCCAGGTGCTGCGTCAGCTCCAGGTCCAGATCTATTCGGGCGCGCGGTATTTCGATGCGACGGGTGTGGTGTTCCCGCTCGACGAGCGCGAGTCGCTCGACATCGGCGACGAAGCGTTCGTCCACGTGAGCGACACGATCGCGGGTGTCAACGTGCAGGTGCTCGTCGGCGACACCGTGTATCTGTTCAGCTACAGCGAGACGGCGATTCTCGCCGAGGAGCAGGCCGATGCCGGCGCCAAGCAGGACGCCTTGGTCGCCCTCGTCGGCGAGCGCCTCGGCGCAGTAGGTTGAGTTCCGTGGCACTCGAAATCACGATCGACCGCGACCTCTGCATGGGTTCGGGCAACTGCTCGTTCTGGGCTCCCGGGGTCTTCGACCTCGACGACGACGGTGTTGCCGTCGTGGTCGACGCGGGAGCGCTGGGCGCCGGCCTGGAGTCGGAGGGCAAGGTGATCCTGGCCGCGCAGGGGTGCCCGACGCAGGCGATCTCGATCGTCCAGGACGGCGTGAAGGTCGTCTGACCCGCACCCGCCGAACGTGACGCCCGCGTCAGGTTCGTGCGACGATCGGCCCCATGCCCATTGGAATCAGCGACGACCACGAAGAGCTGCGCCGCGCCGTGCGGCGCTTCACCGACCAGCACTGTCGGCCGAGCGTCGTCCGCGCGGCGATCGACGCGCCGGGCGAGCTCCCGCCGTTCTGGGATGCGCTCGTGGAACTCGGCTGGCTCGCATTGCACGTCCCTGAGGATCAGGGCGGCTCGGGTTTCGGGCTCGTCGAACTCGCGGTGGTGGTCGAAGAACTCGGCCGGGCCTGCGCCCCCGGGCCCGCGGTGCCGACCGCGGCGGCCGCGGCGATCGCCGGCCGGGTCGTCGGACCGACGGTCGTCGCCATCGACGACGAGGGCATCGCGCTGGTGGAACTCGCTGGGGCCGCACCGCCGGTCGCGGGCGTGGACCCGACCCGGGCGATCGTGCGTGACCGCGGTGCAGCAGGCGTGGTCGCCGACCTCTCGGGGGGTGGGGAACACCCGTCGCCGTCCGGCCGCGCGACGGCAGCGATCGTGTATGCCGCCGAAGCCGTCGGGATCGCGCAGTGGTGCGTCGAGGCGGCGGCGGAGTACGCGAAGGACCGCGTGCAGGTCGGCCGGCCGATCGGTCAGTTCCAGGGCGTCAAGCACCGCTGCGCGGACATGCTCGCCCGCACGGAGCTGGCTCGCGCCGCGGTGTGGGACGCGTGCCGTGCGCTCGGCGAGACCGACAACGGCGCGGAGGTCGCGGTGGCGACCGCGGCGGCGCTCGCGTTCGACGCGGCGTACGAGTGCGCGAAGGACTGCGTCCAGGTCCTCGGCGGCATCGGGTTCACATGGGAACACGACGCGCACCTGTATCTGCGTCGAGCCATGGCCTCGCGCTCCTTGTTCGGGCCCGGCCACGAGTGGCGCCTTGCGGCCGCGCACTCGGCGATGGCCGGAGCGCGCCGACGGCTCGCGGTCGACCTCCCGCCCGAGGCCGCGCATCTGCGCGACGAGCTCCGTGCCCTGCTCGTCGAGCTCGCGCCGCTCGACCCCGACGCACGACGTCGCCGTCTTGCCGCGACCGGCTACATCACCCCGAGTTGGCCGGCGCCGTGGGGCCGCGACGCGGACGCGCTCGAACTCCTCGTCATCGAGGAGGAGTTCCGGACCGCGAAGATCACGCGGCCGGGCATCGCCGTCGGCGCCTGGGCGCTGCCGAACCTGATCGTCCACGGCACGCCCGAACAACAGGCTCGATGGATCCGACCGACGCTCGACGGCGACATCACCTGGTGCCAACTCTTCAGCGAGCCGGGCGCGGGCAGCGACCTCGCCGCGTTGACGACGCGCGCCGAACGCGTCGAAGGTGGGTGGGTCGTGAACGGACAGAAGGTGTGGTCGACGATGGCCCACACCGCCGACTGGGGGATCCTGCTCGCGCGCACCGACCCCGACGCTCCCAAGCACGACGGCATCTCGTGCTTCATGCTCGACATGAAGTCGCCCGGCGTCGACCCGCGACCGCTGCGCGAGCTCACCGGTGCGGCGATGTTCAACGAGGTGTTCTTCGACGACGTGTTCGTTCCCGACGACTGCCTCGTCGGCAAGGAGCACGACGGCTGGCGGTGTGCGCGCACGACGCTCGCGAACGAGCGCGTGTACATGGGGAGTTCGAGCACGATCGGCGGCGGGGTGGTCGGCATCTTGAAGCTGTTGCAGTCCGGCGGGCTCGACACCGACACGCACCTTCTCGACATCGCGGGCGGGCTCGTCGTCACCGGTCATGCACTCGCCGTGCTCGGCTATCGCCTCACCCTGTCGGCGCTCGCCGGTGCGGATCCGAGCGGCAGCGAGGCGGCCGTGCGCAAGCTCCTCGGCGTGCAACAGGACCAGCGGGTCCAAGAGGTCGGGATGGAACTCTCGGCAGCGGCCGCGGTCCCCGTCGACGGCGAAGGCGCGGCCTGGGTGGCGAGCTTCTTGTTCAACCGCTGCCGGTCGATCGCCGGCGGTACCACCGAGATCCAGAAGAACGTCATCGGCGAGCGCCTGCTCGGCCTGCCCCGCGATCCCTGATCCCTGGGCCCTGGGCCCTGATCCCTGGGCCCTGATCCGCGGGCCGCGACCCCCGGCAGGGCAATTCGATGGCCGGCGGGCGCTCGATCGGTCACCATCGGCGGATGACCGACCTCATCGCACTCGCGCGTGACCTGCAACGTGGCGTGGTGCACGGCCGCGACGTCGTGTGCGTCACCTCCGCGCTCGCGGGCGCGACGCCGTGGGTCGAATGGCTCGACCGCCTGGGCGCCCGTCGTCAACTCGTCGTCGCGGTGAGTCGCGGCACCGGTCCGGTCCCCGATCCCGACATGGCCGAGTCGTTCGTGTTGGGGTTCGCGGCGCCGACGATGTCGGCCGAGATCCACGCGCTCGACGAGGTGCTGGCGCGACCCTCGCCGGCGCTCGTCGCGGCGCTCGACCGATTCGATCCCGAGCGCGCGGCGCTCGTGCTGTTGCCCCCGTACTCGGGTGGAGTCGACGAGGTCGCGGGCCGGGCGACCTACGGCGCCCGCCGTGCGGAGTGGGCGGCACTCGAAGACAAGACGCTCGCCGACGAGTTGTTCGACGCGGCCGCCATCACGCGACCGCCGAGTCGGGTCGTTCCGGTGACCGGCGCGTCGGGGCTCGACTCGGTCTGGTCGGGCGACACGCGCGAGGGCTTCAACGGGGGCGCCGAGTTCGTGCGGTGGGTTCGCGACGAGGCCGATGCGGCGCGCGCTCGCGAGTTCTTCGCCTCCCACTGCGACCGCGTCCGCATCGCGCCGTTCCTCGATGGGGTCCCGTGCAGTATCCACGGATTCGTGTGCGACGACGGCGTGGCGGTCTTCCGACCGGTCGAGATGGTGGTGCTCCGACGACCCGCCGATCACCACGAGCGCGCGCGGTTCGTCTACGCGGGCATGTCGACGATCTGGGATCCCGAGCCCGCCGACCGCGCCGAGATGCGCGACGCCGCTCGACGCATGGGCGACCTGCTCGCCGCGCGCGTCGCCTACCGGGGCGCGTTCACGATCGACGGCGTCATGACCGCGCACGGGTTTCGGCCGACGGAGATGAACCCTCGCTTCGGCGGTGCGCTCGGTTACGCCGTCGCCGCGGTTCCCGCGCTCGGTCTTGCGCTGCTCCAACACATCGTCGTGGCCGCCGACGGCGCCGCGGTGCGCGCCGCCGAGCTCGAAGCCGTCGTCGTCGCCGGCGCCGACGAGACGAGGTGGGTGCGGTGCCACACCGTCGTCGCGCAGCGCATCGACGAATCGGCCGAGCTCACGTTCGACGGCGGGCGGATCGAAGTCGGCCCGGCCACGGTCGGCGGCCTCGTGCGGGTCGACCTCGATCCCGACTGCGTGGTCGCCGGTTCGTCGGTCGCGCCGGCGATCTGCGCGGCGTTCGCCCGCGCCGACGCCGAGCTCGGCACGATGATCGGCCCGGTCGTGCCCGCGGTCGCCGCGCCCGCCCGAAGTTGACACGCGTGTCAGGTTCGGACAGCATCGCCGGCCGATGGACGACCGCACGCCTGGCGAGCGACCGCACGTCTTCGAGTCGATCGCGGTCGGCGACGAAGGCCCGCCCCGCAGCCACACCCTGACCCGCACCGACCTCGTGATGTACGCGGGCGCGAGCGGCGATTTCAACCCGATGCACACCGACGAGGTCGCCGCGCGGGCCGCGGGACTCCCGAGCGTGTTCGGCCACGGCATGTTCACCGCGGGACTGCTCGCCACGGCGATCACCGACTTCGTCGGGATCGCGAACCTCACCGCCTACCGCGTGCGGTTCACCCGGCAGACCTGGCCGGGCGAGACGCTCACGACCCGGGTCACCGTCGCAGCCGTCGACCCCGCGACGCACACGGTCTCCCTGGACTGCGCCGTCACGAACCAGGAAGGCGAGACGAAGGTCGCGGGCGAGGCCACCGCGGTGGTGTCGCGATGACCGCGGTACCGGCCGCGATGCGGTTCGACCTGCCGGCCCCCGACGCCACGACGCAACCGTTCTGGGACGCATGCCGTGAGGGCACGCTGCTCATCAAGCGCTGCACCGACTGCGGCCACGCCTTCTACTACCCGCGGCCGTTCTGTCCGCGGTGCTGGAGCGAGCGGACCGAGTGGGAGGCGGCGAACGGGACCGGGACCCTGTACACCTACTCGGTCATCGAACAGAACGACCTGCCACCGTTCGACGCTCGCGTGCCGTACGTCGCGGCGATGGTGCAACTCGCCGAAGGTCCGCGGCTGATGACGAACCTGGTCGGCGTCGACTTCGACGCGATCCGCGTCGACATGGCGGTGACCGTCGAGTTCCGACCGATCTCCGACGAGGTCACGATCCCGGTGTTCCGCCCGATCGGCACATCGGACGCCGCGGGTACGGTGGCCTGATGGACACCCAGGACTGGAACTTTCCGTTCGAGGAGCCTCTGCACGAGGTGTTCCCGGCGCTGCACGACGCGCAGAGCGCGTGGATGAGTGCCATCGACTCGTTGACGGCGCCGGATCGCAAGACCCACGAGCTGATTCGCCTCGCGGTGACCGTGATGCTGCGCAATCCCGACGGCGTGCGACGCCACGCGATGCTCGCCCGCGAGGTCGGCGCCGAGTGGGACGAGATCCTCGGGTCGATCATGCTCACCTGTCCGGGCGGCGGACTGCTCGCGGCGGTCGAGTCGATCCCGCATGCTCGGGCCGGATACGAGGCCGCTCGCGACGCCGAGCACGACGACTGACCGGCCCCGTGCCGACCCGACCGAGGAGCCCGCGCTGATGGCCGCAACCGACGTACCGTTCCGTATCCTCCCCGCGCTCACCGACTGGAACCGCGAGTTCTGGACCGCGGGGGAGCGCGGTGAGTTGCGCTTCTGGCGCTGCGGTCCGTGCGGCTACTACCTGCACCCACCGCAGCCGATCTGCCCGCAATGCCACGGGAAGGACCTCGCGGTCGAGTCGGTGTCGGGTCGCGCGACGCTCGCGAGCTTTTCCGTCAACCATCAGGCGTGGATGCCGGGACCCGACCTGCCGTACGTGGTCGCGATCGTCGAGATCGTCGAGCAACCGAGCGTGCGCCTCACCACGAACCTCGTCAACTGCGCGCACGACGCGATCCGGATCGGCATGCCGGTGCGTGTCGTGTTCGAGCATCACGCCGATCCGGGCGGCGACGTGTGGCTCCCCCTCTTCGAGCCGGAGGCGTCGGCATGACCAGCACCGCGAACGAGATCATCGAACGGCGCGCCTGCATCAGCGGCATCGGGCAGAGCGACGTCGGTCGCCGGCTCGGCCGCGACCCGATGGAACTGACGCTCGACGCGTGTCTCGGCGCCATCGAGCACGCGGGACTCACGGTTGCCGACATCGACGGCTTGTCGACCTACCCAGGTCCGATGACGAGCCCGCCGGGCTTCAGCGCGGCCGGCGCGTACGACGTGATGGACGCGCTCCGACTGAACGTCGGCTGGTACAACGGCGGACTCGAGACGTCGGGGCAGCTCGGATCCGTCATCAACGCGTGTCTCGCGGTCGCGAGCGGTCTCGCGAACCACGTGCTGTGCTTCCGCAGCGTCTTCGAGGGAAGCGCGCAGGGCGTCAAGGGTCGGGCGTCGTCGATGCCCGGCGGTGGCGGCGGCAGCTTCCGGGCGAGCGGGTTCATGGAGTGGACGCTGCCGTTCAGCGCTCCGAGCGCCGCGATCTGGATCGCCATGTTCGCGCAGCGGCACTTCCACGAGTACGGCACGACCCGCGAGCAGATGGCGTGGATCGCGATCAACGCGCGCCGCAATGCGCAGGTCAATCCCAAGGGGATCTACCGCGACCCCATGTCGATGGACGACTACCTGAACGCGCGCATGATCACGACGCCGTTCTGTCTCTACGACTGCGATGTCCCCTGCGACGGCGCGACCGCGGTGATCGTGAGCCGCATCGACCGCGCCCGCGACCTGCGCAACCGTCCGTTGCGGGTCGAGGCCGTCGGCAGCGCGATCCACGGACGACCGAGCTGGGACCAGTTCGACGACCTGTCGACCATGGCCAACCGCGACGCGGGCGCCCAACTCTGGACTCGCACCGACCTGCGCCCCTCCGACGTGCAGATGCTCCAGGCGTACGACGGGTTCTCCTGGCTCACGATGAGTTGGATGGAGGCGCTCGGACTCTGCGAGGTCGGCGGCTCCGGACCCTTCATCGAGGGCGGCGAGCGCATCGCACGCGACGGCATTCTCCCGCTCAACACCCACGGCGGGCAGCTCTCGGGCGGCCGCCTCCACGGGTACGGCTTCCTCCACGAGGCCGCGGTGCAGATGTGGGGCGAGGGCGGCGAACGCCAGATCCCCCGCGATGTCGAGGTCGGCGCGGTCGCAGCCGGCGGCGGCAACACGTGCGGGTGCCTGCTGCTCGTCAAGGAATAGGGCTCGAATCGGGCATTCGGGCGGTTCTGCCCGCGAGGGACCCCGCGCGGACGCGTTACAGCCTCCCTCGATCTGCGCCGATGATCCATCACGACGGTCGCGGCAGCGTCCGGCCGCGTACGTACGGGAGGCGGTGGTGGTCGTAGGGATCCGAGGTTCGTTGAGCGCGAAGGTCGTGGGACCGCTCGCGCTCGCCGTGCTCGGGACCGTCGGCTTCGTGAACTGGCAATCGGCGCGGAGCGAGCACGCCGACCTCGAACGGCTCGCTCGAGCGCGCGGCGCCGCAGTGATGGCGGGTCTCGCCCGCGAGGCGAGCGCCTCGCCCATGGCGATCGAGGGGATTGTTGCTGCGGCGGTTGCGCGCGGCGACGTCGTTGCGGCGACGGTCGTCGCCGGCAACCCGCCCTCGGTCGCCGCGTCGTCGTCGCCCGGTGAACGCAAGCTCCCCCTCGACGTCCTCCCCGACGACGAGGTGCGCACCGATCTCCGTGCCGCTCTCGCCGGTGACCACGACGAGACGCTCGCGTACGAGGACGAGGACAGCCGCGGGTTCGTGCAGGTGTTCGGTCACTTCGATGGTCCGGTGTCGGTCGACGGGACGATCGACGCCACGAACGCGGTCGCGCACCTCACCATCGATGTTCGCGAGGACCGCGCCGCGGTTCTCGCCCGCAACCGGGAGCGACTCGTGGGGTCGGCGGTCGGTGCGTTGCTCATCGCGCTGATCGCGACGGCGTTGCTGCAGTGGATGGTGACCCGCCGGCTCCGTCGCATCGGTGCCGAGGTCGCGCGTGCCGGCGACGGCGCGGGACCGAGCGCGATCGCCGACCACGGGCCCGATGCCATCGGCCGGCTCGCCGCCGTGTTCCGGTCGTATTCCGCCAGCGCTTCCGGGACGCTCTTGCGCGGCTTGTAGATGCGGTTGGTGGTCATCGCGTCGAAGGCGTCGGCAACCGCCATGATGCGCGACAGGCGCGGAATGG
>SXJQ01000336.1 GCA_005779345.1 Actinomycetota bacterium | reverse complement strand
TCACCGACCTGGGTGCCGTTCGGTGTCTCACCGATGGCCTGCTGGCCAAGGCGGCCCGTAGGGTCGAGGAGACCGCGGCCCACATTTGGGGCGACGATCGCGATGCCGCTTCGTTGACCGCGAAGGCGATGGGCTGCTCCAACGGTGAGGCCCGCGCGATGATCGGCACGGCGGCCAAGCTCGAGAACTTTGCCGCCACCGACGCGGCGGTGCGGGCGGGCAGGTTGTCGACGCGCCAGGCGAAGCTGATCGCCGATGCGGCCGGCGTCAACCCTGGGGCCGAGGCCGAGTTGATTGCCGCCGCGGCGGGCGGGCTGGTGCCGTTGAACGATGCGTGTATCAAGGCGCGGGCGGCGGTCGAGACTCAGGCCGACCGGGCGCGACGACAACATCGTTCGCGGTCGCTGCATCTGTGGGTCGACGGCGACGGCATGGTCGGCGGCCGGTTCTCGTTGGCTCCCGAGGTCGGCGGTCCGGTCAAGGCCCTCATCGACGGGCTCGCCGGCCGGATCTTCCGCCGGCATCGCCGGAGCCGCGACCACGAACCGATGAACGCATATGCCGCCGACGGGCTCGCCGAGGCGTTGCTCGGCGAGGCGGCCGTCGCTGCTGCCGTCCCCGAGTCGACCGAGGCAACTGGCACGGCGGCCGACGACACGACCGACGCGGCCGACGCGACCGGCGACGTGACCGACGCGATTCGAGCGGCGGACGGCGACGATGACGCCGGCGCGGGCGAGCAACGTGACCTCGAGGGTGCTGGCCTCGAGGACGTCGGTGCCGGTGGCCCGGATGTAGCGAATGCCGAGCCCGCGGCGAAGGTCGGTGTGACGTTCACGGTCCATGTCCTGATCGATCATGGTGCCCTGTTGCGGGGCGAGGTCCGCGATGGTGAGGTGTGCGAGATCGCCGGCGTCGGGCCGGTGAACGTCGCGTGGGTGCGCTCGTTGTTGGGCAGCGCGTTCCTCACCGCGGTGATCAAGCGCGGCAAAGACATTGCGACGGTCGCGCATCTCGGTCGCCATGTTCCCGCCGAACTCCGTACGGCGCTCACCGTGGCGGGCCGGGAGTGCGATGTGGCGGGGTGTCATCATCGGGGCTACCTCGAGATCGATCACTCCGAGGTCGACTACGCCAAGGGTGGCCCGACCGCGTGGTGGAACCTGACCTGGTTCTGCTCCGTGCACCACAAGCGCAAATCGGCGGGCGCGACACTCGGCCCGCCCGACCCGATCACCCGCAAACGCCGCCTCGTCGACCCCCGCGAACCGCCCGCGCCGCCCGACCAGAAGTCCCGCGCAGCATGACGACGCACACCGGCGAATACCGGCGAATACCGACGAATTCTCGGCGTGTGCCGTCGGGTGCGGGCCGCTTGACGCCGTGCATTCGGGCGCTGACCTCCGGTTGGGGCCGTCGGTCGCGGTGCGCGACCCCGACGCCCGCGTTCTCCGACCTGCTAAGCGGCGGCGTTCGCGGCGCTGCGTCGCCGGCGTCGACGAGCGATCACGATGGTCGACGCGATCGCACCAACGGCTGCGAGCCCCGCGATCGCGAACCCGCTCTGCGAGCCGCGGTCCGAATTTTCCGCGTTCGGCGTCGCCGAGCGGTCGCCGTCGGAGTCGGGGTTCGAGGTCGTGTTCGAGGTCGTCACTGCGGTCGTGGTCTCGGTCGCGGGTTCGCCCTCAGCTTGGGGTTCGGGGATGTCGAGCGTGACGATCTCGGGCTCGACGACCTCACCGTCTTCTCGGGTGAGGATCGGCACCGCAGTCGCCGGATCGAGTTGCATCGAGAACTGCTCGCCCGCGCGGGTCGCGGTCGCGGTGTAGAAGGCGGTCTGTCCGGTCCGTGTGTCGGTGCGCGTGAAGTGGAGCACCGCGCCGTCGGTCGCAGCCTCGAACGCGACCGTCTGGGCGCTGTTCGCCGGGTCGATCCAGATGAGGCCCCACGAGTCGTCCTCGGCGACGGGCAGCATCAGCCCCGGTACGCCGCCGACGAGTCGCGCATCGAGACCCTCACCCTGGTCGAGCAACATCTGCATGGTCCCGTCGCTCCACCAGACCGAGAACGGCGAACCCATCGCGTTGACATAGCGCGGCTCGCCGATGCGTTCCATCGGGTCGAGTTCTGGCGCGACATCGGGTGTCGGCAGGTTGGAGAGCAGCGCGCGGAACTTCCGCGTGGAGCGGTAGGGCAACCGTTCGTACAGGCGCTTGCCGACCTGTGCTCCCCAGACGTTGAAGCAGTACTTCTCCGGGTCGGGCCGCTGGCCCGTCCAGTTTTCGCGGACGTACTGCTCGAGGCCGTTCGCGACCCGCGACGCCCCGGTGGTGCCCGACGCGTCGCTCGTGTTCTGCCAGGCGAGAGCGATGCCACCGAGCACGAGCGTCGCACCGCCGCTCAGCATCCCGGATCCCCAGGCGGCAACGGCGCCACCGGTGGCAATCCACGGGCCCCAGTCGCCCTGGGAGACGACCTCGTAGTACGCGGTGCCGAACACGTGATACCAAGGCCCGCCGTTCTCGCCGTCGCGCAGCGGGACGAGGTACCGGTCGACGAACCCGTTGTCGTACAACGGCAGGTCGGCAGCGGCCGTGTCGCCCCGCGAGACCGCGCGCAGCAGGTTGTGCGAAGCGAGCAGCGCCTGGTTGAGGTGGCCGCCGTTCAATTCGAGCGCGATCTCCAAGACCTCGCCGGGTGTGAGCTTGGCCGGCTGCGTCGCGGTCCCGAGTTCGTTCGCTCGATCGATCAACCGCCGCTGGAGGCCGCGCTCGGTACCGGTGACGTAGGCGTCGGCCTGCGGTCCCTTCAGCCCGCCGCCGTTCGCGAACAGCCAGTTGAGCGCGCCGACCTCGCCGGCGAAGGGCGTCCCATCCGAGACGTAGGCGGTGTCGTCGGGATGCGCTGCGTTGTAGCGATCGACCGCAGCTCCGATGTCGTCGGCGAGGTCGGCACCGTCGACCCTGATTCCGGTCGTGCCGCTGTCCTCGAACCCGGCAGCCGCGAGTTGTTCGCGGTCGAACGCCTCGATGAGCACGCGCGCTTCGGCGCACAGCTCCTTGTCGCCCTCCGGCCTCGTCGTGGTCGTCGTGGGTGGCGGTGACGTCGGCGTGTACGCGTTGGGGTCACACGTGACCGCGTGGGGTTCCACCACGGCAAGGAAGTCGCGCGCGACCTGCACGATTGCGGCGGGCTCGCGTCCGCCGTTGTCGTAGGTGACGACGGCACTGCGCGTCTTGCTCTGCACATGCTTTCCTGGCTCCGGATCGTTGCACCACCACAGCGTGTACGCGTCAGGGTCTCGATACAGGGTCCAGTAGGCGTCGAGCGCGATCTCGGTGCCTGCGGAATCTCGATACCAACATTCCAGCGACCGATTCACCGGGTCGTCGGCGGAGTGACTCAACTCCGGAGCGAGCGTGAAGGCGCCGACGCTCGACGGGCACTCGACCCCCTCCGACGACCGGGGGATGCCATCGGTGGCGCGCGCCGACGGCGGGGTGAGGAAGGCGGAGAGCACCACCGCCGCGACGGCGCTGAACACAACGCGGACTCGGAGCGAGGGCACCCCGTCTCATCGGCGGATCGACGGCGATTCGTACCCGTGGCGGGGCCCCTGAATCGTTTGCTCGTCGGCCCTGGTGACGTTGGTCCCTGGAGCGGAAAGCGACGCGAGCCCGACACTGGTGTCACGAGGATCGAGCGACGAAACGACTGGGGGGACCGTGTACTGGGACGATGGTTGGCACGACCGCAACGTGGGGCCGTGGTGGTGGCTGTTCATGATGGTGATGATGGTCGTGTTCTGGGGCGGGATCGCTTGGGTGATCGTCTCGGTGGTCCGCCATGGCGGTGGGCGCCACGCCGAACGGCCGCCCGCGCCGCCGGCGGTGGCGCGCCCCGCGCCCGAAGACATCCTGCACGAGCGACTCGCACGCGGCGAGATCGACGTCGACGAGTACCACCAACGGGTCGACGCATTGCGCGCGAAGCAGAATCCCTGAGCTTCACGCGCCGAGCGGACCGACGAGGCGCCGCACGCGATCTTCCATGGTGAGCCAGGGATGCCCGCGGAGCGCGTCGATCGTTCCGGCGGCGCGCCATGTGGTGATGTCGACGAGTATCCGAACGCCGTGGAGCTGCGTGTACCAGCGGAGGTTGGCGTCGTGGAGCGTGACGCCGTGCGAGTTGGCGCGGTAGGCGCGGACGAATCGCTGTGAGAGCGCGCGTGCGGCGCTGTCGATCACCGGCCGCAATGGTCCCGGCGCGACGAGGGGCGGGTTCGCGAGCAGCAGCGCGGTGAACGCGACGTCGTACGCGGGCTCGGCGATCTGGGCGGCCGTCCAGTCGAGCACGGTCGTCGTTCCGTCGTTGTCGAGGACGTTGAACGGGTGGAGGTCGCCGTGGCACACGACGCGGTCGCTCGCCGCGGGGCGAGCGCTGTCGAGATGCTCGACCGCGCGCTCGAGCGCGATGTCGTCGAGTTCGCGGGCGCGTTCGTGGAAGTGAGCGAGGATGCCGTCGACGCCGATCTCGCGTCCCGTGTTCGCGGTGAGCGCGCGTTCGATCGGTTCGGGATCGAGGGCGTGCAGCGCCGACATCGCCGTCGCGAGTTGCGTCGGGAGCGCGCGGGCGAGGCGGGGGAGCCGCGCGAGCGCGCCGAGACCGGAGAGGCCTGCGAGCAATGGTCGACCCTCGGCATGTTCCATCACCGACCAGAACCGAGTGTCGGCGGTGGCGTCGCCCGCCGCGAGGATCGCCGGCGTGGGGTAGTCCTGCTCCGCGACGGCCCGTTGGACGGTGGTCTCCCAGGCAGCGAGCGACGCGTCGGGGGCGAGGCGCACGACGACGCGTTCGGGGAGCGACGGGCCATGGTCGTCGAGGTGCAGGGTCCACAGTTCCGCCCAGAACCCGCCCCCAAGTCGTTGCGGTGGGGCCGCGAGCGCCAACCGCGGTGCGTCGAGTCGACGGAGTGCGGCGAGGGCGAGGTGGATCTCGGGCGGGTCTTCGGGGTTGACGGCGGCGGGGATCTCAGGGATACTCACAGAGATGACCGTAACGGTAAATACTGTCAATGTCTAGCTCCGATTAACCACCACGCGCACGCCGGGCAGCGCACCGCGCAGCTCCGCAATCACACGCGCCAGGCTGGCCTCTTCGTTGAACGCGGGCACAATCACCAGCATGCGCTGGTTGGGCGGCAGTATGCTCATTA
>SXJQ01000040.1 GCA_005779345.1 Actinomycetota bacterium | reverse complement strand
TGCTGCCAGGAGAGCGACGGCGGCGTCGCGCTCGTCGTCACCACCGCCGAACGGGCACGCGACCTTCGCCAGACGCCGGCACTCATCACCGCCGCAGCGCAGGGCGCGACCTACGACTCGGAGATGATGACGAGCTACTACCGCGATGATCTCAGCGGGCTTCCCGAGATGGGAGCGGTCGGTCGGAAGCTCTGGCGCGACTCGGGGCTCGGGCCGAGCGACATCTCGACGGCGTTCCTCTACGACCACTTCACCCCGTTCGTCCTGATGCAGCTCGAAGAGCTCGGCTTCTGCGGCCGCGGCGAAGCAAAGGACTTCGCGACCGTCGAGCGCCTGTCGCTCGGCGGCGCGCTTCCGATCAACACGAGTGGGGGTCTGCTCGGCGAGGCCTACATCCACGGGATGAACGGCATCACCGAATGCGTCCGCCAGATCCGCGGCACATCGGTGAACCAGGTCGCCGACGTCGAGCACGTGCTCGTGACGGCCGGCACCGGGGTCCCGACGAGCGGCCTGATCCTCGGTCGCGCCTGATCCTCGGTCGCGCCCGATCGACGGTCGGGTCCGATCGAATGCGACAACGAACGCGGCCTCAGGCGAGTGGCGGGATCGGATCGTCGTCGGGCAACGCATCGACGATGGCCTCGGAGTATCCGAACTCCTCCACGAGCAATGCGCGGCGAGCCGCGGCGGCCAACGGTTCGCTCGCGGTCGCGCCGGCGGCATCGAGCACGATCCGTCGACCTCCGGCCAGGCTGAGCACGTGGTCGGCCCGGTTCGTCGTGGCGTACAACCCGCCGTTGAACGGGCTGTTCGCTCGTGACCATTCGTACCGCGCCGAGTAGTGGTCGCCGTCGACATCGTCCGCGAGCAGACGACATCCCATCTCGCCGGGTCGGGCGCCGCTCGTCCAGTGGACGCGCCACAGGTCGTCGAGCGGTTCGACGCGCACCGGACGCACCGGATGCGCGAGTGAGGTCGCCTCGCCGACGCGTAGTACGACGGGCACGTCGGTGAGCATCGATGAATCGACCCAGAGCAGCTCGCCCCCGACGCGCGCCAGGACGGTGCCATGGCTGTGCACGGGGCCGACGAACTCGTCGGCCATGGCCGCCGACCCGAGTCGGATGTCGAACCCGAGCGCCGCGAGCAGTGCTCCGAGCGCTCGCGATGACGGCCAGCAGGTACCGCCGACCCCGTGCGCGAGCCAGAGTGCGAAGAACTCGGCCGGCGTGTCGTTGCGGAACGGTGCCGTGCCCGCGGCGAGATCGATCCGTTTGATCGCGTTGTCGAACGGCACCTGCCGGCACCAGGCGCCGTACACCGCGTCGAGCCCGGCGCGATCCGCCGCCGGCGCTGCTGCGAACCCGAACTGCGCGAGCACCGCGTCGACCTGCGAGGGAACAAGGTGATCCATGTCGTTCTCCCGGGTTCGTGTCCCGAATCCTCGGTCCGCCGCGTGGCCTCCGTTCGTGGTCGGGAGCGTACCGGCTCGTTGCGAGCGATGATCCTTTCGGGGCCACCGATCGCGACGACGGGCGCGCCCGAGGTTCCCCGACAACTCGGAACTAGCGTGAACCGATGGTCGTCGACCCGCCTGGGAACGCGCGTGGGAGCGCGACCGACGGCGTCCGCGACGGCACGGCCTTGGTGCCGATCCTGCGACGCGACCGACTGATCGACGCTGCCGCCGCGGCGCGCGTCGTGCTCCTCGAGGCGCCCGGCGGTTACGGCAAGACCACCCTCGCCGAAGCCGTGATCGCCGCGTGGGAGCACGTCGGCGTGCGCGCCCGGTTCGTACCGGACACCGATCTCGCGCGCGGGGTCGCGCTCGTGCTGCGCGGCGCTCGGCGCGCGGGGCTCGTCGACATCGTGGAGGCGGTCACGACGGCCGACCCGACATCGGACCGGCCGCTCGATGCGCTCGACACGTTCGTGGGTGCCCTGGCGGAACGTGCCGTCGCCACCACGATCTTCCTCGACGACGTCCACCACCTCGACGGCGCCGCAGCCGCCGCCTTTGCCGAGACGCTGCGCGACCTCCCGGAATCCTGCCGGCTCGTCGTCGCCGGTCGTTCGCTCGGCGCATTCGCAACCTTGACCGCCACGACCGGCGCGTGGCCGCTCGACGCCGACGCGCTCCGCATGGATCGCTCGGAGATCGCACAGGTGCTCGACGACCTCGCCTCGGACACGTTGGTCGAAGAGGTCGCCGTCGCCACTGGGGGATGGTGCGCGGCCGTCGGTCTCACGGTCGCTCGCCTCCGGCTGGATCCGACGTGGTCGCCGGCACGGGCCGACGGCAACCGGTCGGTGCTCGCAGAGCTCGTCGCCGAGGTCGCGACCGCGAACCCGATGTTGCGTGGGCTCGCGGTGTTCCCGCTCATCGACGCCGACGTCGCCGTGACCATCGGGGGCGACACACTCTGGGACTCGGCGCTTCGCTCCGGGTTGCTGCAACGCCACTACGGCCGCTGGCACACTGTCCCGGATCCGATGCTCGAAGCGCTCGCCGATGCCGCCTTCGAGACCATCGACGGGCCTGCCGAGACTCTCGACCGGCACCGTGTCACGATCGCTCGTCACTACCACGCACACGGCGAGACCCTCGCCGCGATCGCGGTGCTGACCGCGGCGACGAGCCCAGCGCCGCTCACCGAATTCGTCGCGCGGACACCGTGGGCCGACCTCGAGGTGATCGGACCCCGCGAACTCCGGCGGGTCGCCGACCGAATCGCGAGCGCGCACGGCCCGCTCCAGGTCGAGGCGCTCGTCACGATCGCCCGCGCGGCAGAACTCCCGGATCCGAGTCTGCGGATCGAATGCCTCGCGCGCGCCCGCGAACGCTGTGCCGAAGCGCTCGATGAGCACGTCGCGCGGACCCTCGACGCCGAGGACGCCCGCGACCTCGTTGCCGCCGCCGATCTCGACCGCGCTCGCACGCGCGCGGAGGCGGTGATCGCCACCGCGACCCATCAGGACGCGATCGCCAAGGCCCGCGCGCTCGCGACGATCGCGCGCATCGACGTGTTCGCCTGCACGCCCGAATCGCTCGCCCGTGGGGCACGGGGATACGAGGAGGCCGCGGCGTTGTTCCGCGCCGCGGGCGAGACGCGTTGGCTGTCGGAGACGCTCGCCCGCCGCGGCTACACGGCGTTGTACATGGCGGGCGCTCCCATCGAGGGTGCCTTCGAGATGCAGCAGGCGCTCGCGCTGTTGCCGACCGGCGACTTCACGCGCGCGTTCTGGCTCACGAACTACGCCGACCTGATGCTCTACCTCGGTCGCGAAACCGAAGCCGATGCCGCCGTCACCGAGGCGCTCGAGATCGGTGTCCGGCGTCGCGACTCGACGATCACGATGATGGCATGGTGGAGCCGTTCGTGGCTGGCGGCCCGGCGGCGCGACCTGGTCGGTTGCCGGCTCGCGCTCGACGAATGCGAGCGCCTCCTCGGGCCGTGGGTCCGCCCAGGACAGCGCGCCGAGTACCACGGCTCGAGCGCGGATCTCCTCGCGCTGCTCGGCGATCACGAGGGGTACGTCGATCACCGCGATCGCGGGCTCGAAGTGGGAAGGCGCATCGGCTACGTCGTCCCGATCACGATCGCCGAAGCGCGCCACGAGTCGATGTTCGGCGATGCCGGGCGAGCCCTCGAACTCCTCGACATCCTCGACGCCTCCGAAGCCGTCGTCCCGTCGAACCGTCCGGGTCGGCTGATCCTGCGCGCGCTCGCGCACGCCCGACGCGGGGAGCACGACCGCGCCCGTGAGATCGCCGCTCACGCGCGGGCCGCCGCCGCAGCGATGCAGGTCCCCGACCTCGTCGAACGACTCGACGGCCCGATCGTCGACCTGCTCGAAGCCGAGGTCGGCGCGCTCGCAGCGAGCGAGGCGACAAGGGGAGTCGTCGACCCGGGCGGCCCGATGATCCGGCTGTTGGGTGGCTTCTCGGTCGTCCACCACGGCCGCGACCGGACGCCGGCCGCTGGCAACCCCTCGGGGCTCGTGAAGCTGCTCGCGATCCGTGGCGTGCTCACGACCGACGCCGCGATCGACGCGCTCTGGCCCGACGCCGAGATCGACACTGGGCGCGCGCGACTGCGGAATCTGTTGAATCGCCTGCGCGATCGGTCCGGCGAGATCGTCGTGCGCGCCGCCGACACGCTCCGCCTCGCCGACGGAGTCACGACCGATCTGGCGGTCTTCGAAGCAGCGGCCGCCGACGCGCTCGGCGCAGCCGCGCACGAACGCGTCGGACTCGCGCGTCACGGCATTGCACTGTTCGCCGGCGAGTTGCTGCCGGGCGATGTCTACGAGGACTGGACCGCGGGTCCGCGCGAACGAGTGAAGCGCCGATATCTCGCGCTCGTCGACACGGTCGCCGACGATGCGATCGGTCGCGGCGACATCGACGAGGCGATCCGCCTGCTCGATCTCGGCATCGCCGCCGAACCGCTCGACGAGAATCGGTACGCGCGGATGTGCGACGCGCTCGTCGCCCAGGGCCGGCTGAGCAGCGCCCGCGAGGTCGCGGTCCGAGCTGCCGCGACCCTCGCCGAGATCGGCGAAGTCGTGGGGCCCGACCTCGCCGCGCTGATCCGTCGCTGACCGTCCGCGATCACACCGAGTGCGGCGCGGGTCCGGATTCGGACGCCGGTTGGACGGCCGCGAGCGAGCCTCGGGCGGTGCCGCTCGTCCCGTCGCGCCCACCCGCCGGTACCGGCCCGCGGACGCGGCCGATCACCGTCATCGTGCGGGCGCTGCCGGGCCCCGCGTGCGAGCGACGGATCGTCGGCCAGGTCGAGGTCGTCGACACCGGCGAGGTGCTCCCCGTCGCCGACATCGACGACCTCATCGCGGTGCTGCACCGCCTCGGCGTCGACACCGCCGACGGCTGACGGTTCGGTCAGGCCGTGGGGACGTCGGGGTCGCCGACGGTGGCCGCGGCCGCGAGATGTAGGTCGCTGCGCGGACCGAACGGACCGAGCGCCACGAGCGTGAAGTCCTTTCGGTCGTCGGAGACCACGACCCGCGCCGCTGCGGCACGGGCACCGATCGTGATCACGGCGAGGCCGGGTGACCAACGGGGACTGCGGCGATCGCCGGGCACGATCGTGGCGTGCCACGGGTTCGCGGTGATGTCGTCGACCTCGAGGGTGACGGCGGCGACGTGCTCTTCGCCGTCGTCGGCGGTGAACGTGATCACCGCGCGGTGTGTGGTCACGAGTTCGTCCGCTTGCCGCGTTCTGCCTGCTTGGCCTTCTTGTCGCTGCGCTTCTCCTTCAGCGACTTGGCGGCCTTCTTCTTGTCGGTCGGCCTCTGCGGTGAACGTTCGGCCATGCCGGCCTCCTCGTCGATGACGGCTCGGTCGAGACGTCGAGCCTGCACGAGCAACTGGCCGATCAGACCATCCGGCCGACCATCCGGCCAGCCGGCCGTCGGGCCCAAGCGAGGCGACTCTCCGAGAGTGGCCGCAGGCTACCGCTTCCTCCGGTCCTAGAGTCCCGCCTTCTGCCCCCGATCGGGCGAGCGACCGCCATGCGCATCCTGTTCATCGACATCGACACGTTGCGGCCCGACCACCTCGGCTGTTACGGCTACCACCGCGACACCAGCCCGAACATCGATGCCGTCGCCGCGGGCGGGGTGCGGTTCGAGCAGGTCTACGCGTCCGACGTGCCGTGCCTGCCCAGCCGCACGGCGCTCAGCACCGGCCGCTTCGGGATCCACACCGGCGTGGTCGACCACGGTGGGCGCGGCGCCGATCTCGCGCTCGCACCCGAGGGCACCCGCCGCCAGTTCATGTCTCGCCTCGCACGCGACTCGTGGGCCTCGCGCTTCTACTGGGCCGGATACCGCACCGCGTCGTTCTCGAGCTTCCCACTGCGCCACTCCGCGGTGTGGTGGACGTTCGGCTTCCAGGAGTCGGTGAACGCGGCTCACAACATGGGAATCGAGCGGGCCGACCAGATCGTCCCCGAGGTCATCGGCTGGATGGATCGCCACGCGCGCGACGACGACTGGCTCTGCCACGTGCACCTCTGGGACCCGCACACGCCCTACAACGCGCCCGCCGAGTACGGCAATCCGTTCGCCGGTGATCCGATGCCCGCCTGGTACACCGAGACGGTGCGCGCCGCGCACTGGGACCTTGCCGGTCCGCACTCGGCGCAGGAGCCGTGGGGATTCCGACCGGACGAATGGGGACCGCCGCCACCGCGTCATCCGTGGGACCTCGCCGACCTCACCGCGGTCAAGCAGATGTTCGACGGCTACGACGTCGGCATCCGGTACGCCGACGACCACGTCGGTCGCCTGTTGAACCAGCTCGCCGACCTCGGCGTGCTCGACGACACGACCGTGATGGTCACGTCGGACCACGGTGAGGCGTTCGGCGAGCTCGGCGTCTACGCCGACCACCAGGCCGCCGACGACGCGACCGCGCACATCCCGATGATCCTGCGGGTCCCGGGACTCGCGCCTCGCGTCGACCGCGGCCTGCACTACCACCTCGACGTCGCGGCGACGCTCGCGGACCACGCGCAGGTCGCGCTCCCCCGCCCGGGCGCGTGGGACGGCGCATCGTTCGTCGAGGCGCTGCATGCCGGACGCGACGACGGACGCGAGTTCCTCGTCACGTCGCAGGGCGCGTGGGCGTGTCAGCGCGGCGTCCGATTCGATGATCATCTGTTCTTGCGCACGACCCACGACGGCTATCACGCCTGGCCGGATCGCATGCTGTTCGACCTCGCGGACGACCCTCACGAACAGCACGACCTCGCCACGACCCGTCCCGACGTGACTGCCCGTGCGGAACGACTGCTCGACGGCTGGCTCGAACAACAGCTCGCGACGGTGCCCGGCGGTGTCGATCCACTCGATGTCGTGCTCGACGACGGCGGCCCGTACCACGTTCGCGGCCACCTGCCCGAGTATCTCGTCCGGCTGCGCGCGACGGGACGCGACCGCTGCGCCGACGACCTCGAACGCCGCCACCCCGACGCGGCGCAGCGCGTCTCGGCCGGCCGGGACACGACGGAGACCTATTGACGTCCGGCGTGGTCGTGGGCGTGGGCGATCGCGGCATCGAGCTCGACGAACAGGTGGTTCTCGTGCGCGAGGCGGTCGAGCGCTCCGACCGCGCCGAGCACCCTCAAGTGTTCGGGACGCGGTCCGACGAGCAACACGGTGATTCCACGACCCTCGAGATCGGCGACGATCTCGCCGAGCGCTTGCGCGCCGGTCGCATCGAGCACCTGCAATTGCGGCATCCGCAGGATGACGACCCGCACGTCGGCGATGGCCGTCAGTTCGGTGAGGAACCGCTGCGCGGCCCCGAAGAAGAGCGCGCCGTCGAGGCGATAGGCGACGATGTGACGCGAGAACAGGTCGGCCTCGACCTCGGCGTCGACGGCCTCGCCCGCATGGTCGCCGTCGTCGGCGTTCAACGCGGACGGCCGGTCGAACATCGGTGGGACCACCGCGCGGACCGGTTCGGCCACTGCACTCGCGGCGCGCGACATGGTCCGCAGCGCGAGCACCGCCGCGACCGCCACCCCGATCTCGACCGCGAGGATGAGATCGAACACGATCGTCGCCGCGGCGGTGACCGCGAGGACAGCCGCGTCGCCGCGCGTCGACCGAAGCACCGGACGGACGTTGTGGACCTCGACCATCCGCACACCGGTGACCATCAGCACTCCGGCGAGCGCGGCGATCGGGATCTCCTTCACGAGATCGCCGCCGAAGTACACGACGAGGACGAGCACGCCCGCGTGCACGATCCCCGACAGTCGGGTCCGGGCCCCCGCGCGCACGTTCACGGCGGTACGCGCGATCGCTCCGGTCGCGGGCATCCCACCGAACAGCGGCGTGATGAGGTTCGCGAGGCCCTGGCCGAAGAGCTCGCGGTCGGGATCGTGCTTACGCGAGTCGGTCATCCCGTCGGCAACCTTCGCCGAGAGCAGGCTCTCGAGCGCGGCAAGCAGCGCGACCGCGAACGCCGCCGAGAAGAGCTCGCTGATCCTCGTGAGCGAGAACGACGGGACGGCAGGAGCCGGCAACGAATCGGGCAGGAGCCCGATGCGGCCGATGTCGAGGTCGGCCAGCTGCGCGACGACCGTCGCGACGACGACGGCGACCAGCGACGCAGGGAGCGAACGATGCAGTCGGGGCGTGAGCAACATCACGAACGCGACGAGCACGACGATGCCGAGCGCCGCAGTCGAACCGTCCGAAAATGCGTCGCCGATCGCCTTCGCCGCGACGATCGCGGTGTTCTCGCCCTCGGGCTTGGGCACGCCCAACGCAGCCGGGACCTGCTGCAAGAAGATGATGACCGCGATCCCGACGGTGAAGCCCTCGACGACCGGCCACGGGATGTACGCGAGGTAGCGACCGAGGCGCGCGAACGCGGCGGTGACGATGAAGGCGCCCGCGAGAATGCCGACCACCGCGACGGCCTCGACGCCGTAGCGCGCGACGATCGGCACGAGGACCACCGTCATCGCACCGGTCGGGCCCGACACCTGCACGTTCGAGCCGCCGAACACCGCGGCGACGAGGCCCGCGACGATCGCCGTCATGAGACCGGCGTCGGCGCCGAGCCCGGTCGTGATCCCGAAGGCGAGTGCCAGCGGTAACGCGACGACGCCGACCGTGAGGCCCGCGACCACGTCCTTGCGCCACGATCGGCCGACGCCCTCGTAGTCGTCGCGCCGCGGCATCAGGCGTCGGACCGGATCGAGCACCCGCGTGAACATCGATCCTCGGGGCGGAGCGGTTTCGGCGGTGGTCACCACCGGACGGGCAGCCGCGACGGACCCCAGATTCCGAACGTCTCGGGCTTCCACGCCACCGGCCCGTCGGGTTCGAGATCGGGGCAGCGGTCAGCGATCAGGGTCAGCGCCTCCTGCAACTCGGCCCGCGCGAGGTGCGCGCCGAGGCAGTGGTGGATCCCGGAGCCGAACGTCATGTGCGGAACCTTGACCTCGCGCGTGATGTCGAAGGTCTCGGGATCGGTGTAGATGTCGGGATCACGGTTGGCGGCGGCGAGCGCGACCGAGACGAGGGAACCGGCCGGGAATGCCACGTCGCGGTATTCGATCGTCTCGGAGGCGACACGGATCGTGCCCTGCACGGCACCGAGATAACGCATGGTCTCCTCGACGACGCGCGGCGCGAGGCCCGGGTCGGCGACGAAGCGACGCCACTGCTCCGGGTGGGCCGTGAGCAGCGCGATGCAACACGCGAGTTGGTTACGCGTCGTGTCGGTTCCCGCCATCAGGACCGCCTCGGCGAGCATCACGAGTTCCTCGGTGGAGAGACGGTCGCCGGCCGTCTCGACCGCGATGAGCGCACTGAGGAGGTCGTCGCCCGGGTCCTGGCGGCGGCGCTCGATGAGTGCGACGACGTATTCCTCGAGCTCGACGCCGGCCGCTTGGATCGCCGGGAGGTCCTCGGCGAGGTTCTGGTTGAAGATCCGGAAGATGTCGGTCGCCCAACGCGAGAATCGCTGCCAGTCGGCGCTCGGCGCGCCGAGCAGCTCGCAGATGATGGGGATCGGATACGGGTCGCACACCGCCTCGACGAAGTCGCACGATCCGCGATCCGCGACGGAGTCGAGGATCTCGCCGATGACCTCGCGCATGAACGGTCGCAGCCGTTCGGCCGCCGTCGGGGTGAAGGCGGGCGCGACGAGCCGTCGAACGCGGGCGTGCTCATCGCCCTCCATCGACAGGATCGAGGGGCGGCGCTGCTCGAACGAGGTGTCGGCCATGCCCTGCATCTGCGGAAGCAGCGACAGCGCGGAGTGGAAGCGACGATCGCGCAGGATCGCGACGACATCGTCGTAGCGAGTCAACGCGAATCCCATCGGCGTGCGCGCCAACCAGTGCTCGGACCGCAGCTCGGCGAGCCGAACGAGTCGGCGTTCGCGGTCGAGGCCCTCGGGCTCGTAGAGGGGCAGGTCGATCTCGTGCGCAGAGGCGATGGTCATCGGGGTCTCCTCGGTCGGCGCGGGTGCTGATCTACGACGCCTCCGTCGGGTTACCGGGGGTACGTTGACCGCGATGTCGGGCGCGCGCCTCACCCTATGACCGCCGCCGACGCGATCGTGATTTTCGTCGCCGGTCTGGCCGCGGGGACCATCAACACAGTGGTCGGCTCCGGCTCCCTCATCACGTTCCCGACGTTGCTCGCGCTCGGCTATCCCCCGGTGCTGGCGAACGTGTCGAACAACGTGGGGCTCGTGCCGGGCGCGCTCTCGGGTGTCTACGGGTACCGCCGCGAACTCGCGGGCCAGCGCCCGCGGCTCCTCCGCCTCGTCCCGGCGTCGCTCCTCGGCAGTCTCACCGGCGCAGTGCTCCTCCTCGTGCTGCCCGGCGCGGTGTTCCGACGGGTCGTCGTCGTGCTCATCGTCGTCGCGCTGGCCCTCGTCGTGCTGCAACCGCGACTCGCGCGGCGCCTCGCGATCCCGCATGCCGACGGATCGCACCGACTGCGGCCGGCGCTGCTCGCGCTCGTGTGCGGCGCGGGGATCTACGGCGGGTACTTCGGTGCCGCCCAGGGGATCATCCTCATCGCGCTGCTCGGGATCTTCGTCGACGACGACCTCCAGCGCCTCAATGCCTGCAAGAACGTTCTCGCCATGTCGGTCAACCTCATGGCATCGGCGGTGTTCGTGCTGTCGACCGACGTCGACTGGAAGGTGGCAGGCACGATCGCAGCGGGTTCGACCGTCGGCGGCCAGATCGGTGCCACCGTCGGACGCCGCCTCGACCGGCGCGTCCTGCGC
>SXJQ01000335.1 GCA_005779345.1 Actinomycetota bacterium | reverse complement strand
GTTTCTCGCTGTCGTCGCTCAGGATGCCGGGGTCTCGATGAGTTCGAGCACCTCGCCGTCGGGGCCGCGGAAGCACACGAATCGCAACTCGGGCAGGTCGGGTCCCATCGCCATCGCCACGGGTGGTGCCAGCGTGGCGACACCGGCCTCGTCGAGCGCGGCCTGCGCCGCGTCGAGATCGTCGACGAGGTACGCAGCCCGCCAGAGCCCGACGGCGTTCGCGGGTCGGGACGCGACCCGCGTCGACCGCGGCACGCCGAACCCGACGAGGATCGTGTGGACCGAACCTCCCCCGGGCGGCGCCAGCAACACCTCGTCCATCACGACCGGACCCGCGAGGAGCATCGGCGATCCGTCGTCGCGGTCGGTCGGAAAGCGGGCGAGCACCCGGAACCCGAGTGCCTCGTACCAGGCGAGCGACATCGCGAGGTCGGCACAGACCACCGACACGAACGACAGGCTCGTCGCGCTCCCGGGCGACTCGAAGGCCTCGAGCACCACGCCGTCGGGATCGCTCGCGTGCACGAGGCGAATCGGGTTCGGCGTGCCCGTCGTGTGTTCGATCGGCGCGTGCCACACCGACCCACCGAGCCGGTCGATGCGTTCGATCACCGCGTCGAGATCGGGCACCGAGAACCCGATGCGTTGAAACCCGCACTCGTGGTAGCTCCCGGGTGCGCCGCCGGTCGGTGTCGGTTCGAGCCACTGGAGCAGATCGATCGCGCCACCCGCATAGCCCTGGCCGCCGAGCAGGATCCACGCGTCCCAGCGCGCCCGGTCGAGCCCGAACGCGGCTCCGGGCTGCACGGTGTCGGGTGCGGTGCGCGCCCCGACCTCGAGACCGAGCGCCTCGACGTAGAACCGTCTCGACCGTTCGAGGTCGGTGCAATTGAGATTGACGTGGAACAGCCGTGCACCATCGATCGCCACGCCGGAACGGTAACGCGCGCCGCGCGCTCCCGCAGTGGGGGTCGGGCCCGCCCACACGCAGGTCGGCCGGGCTCAGGCCCGATCCAGGTCGCGCAGAGCGCGTGGGACGCGTTTGGCACAGTTGCGCTCACGGCGGCCGTTGAGACAGAAGTCGACGGTGGCGCGGATGAAGCCGGGGTCCCACGCGTTGAAGAAGTCGGCGTGGGCGGAGTCGAGCGCACCCGAGGCGAGTGTCAGCGCGGCGTCGGGTCGGGGCGCGGGATACGCGACGAACAACTGGAGCCGCGCGATCGCCACGGGGTGGGTCGCGGGACACACCCCGTCCTGCGAGTAGGCCATGTGCGATCGGTGATCGGCCGAGTCGAGGTCGGTGCCGTTCCAACAGTCGGGGAACTTGATCCCGATCGAGAACGCGCCCTGCGGGCAGCCACGTGCCATCGACGCACTCGCCTTGGGCATGCGTTCGACGATGCAGGTGAAGCGAACGGTGCGGGCCGTGCCGCCCGCGACGATGCGCAGCCCGCTCGGTGGCGGTTGCACCTTGGCGAACGTGCGGCGGGCGTAATAGGCGTGGGCCCGCAACGGCGTGACCTTCAGCCCGTCGGCGTACAACGCCGGGGCCCAGTACGCCGCCAGGTCGCTCTGGTACCGACAGGTCGTCGCGCCGAGCGCGAGCGACTCGGCGGTCGACGACGCGTCGGTCGTCGTGTTGCCGAAGAAGTCGTGCAGGTGGGAGACGCCGGGTTGGCCCGGGGCGACGATCGGATCGTCGGGCGCCGAGTGCGAGTACTGACACACCGACCCGAACGGGCGCCGCACACTGAGCGTCGCCCCGCGCGCCGGCGCGGTCGCGAGCGGCGCGATGCCGGCGCCGAGCGCGAGGGTCACGACCACGACCCGGCGAAGAGCGACACGATGAAGCGCGACGCGGTGAATGGCGATCTTGCGACGTCGCTGACGCGGACGCATGCTGAACCCTCGAACTGCCCCACCGCCATCATCGGCAGACCGGGAGCCCCCACTTGAGCAAACGGCACGACGGCGCGGCGCCGCGCGGCGCGTCCGTGCCGGGTGTCTCAGCGCCGGACTACTTCAGCGGGCCGGGTCGAGGAGTTCGGTGAAGCCGTAGCGAGCGTGTGGCCCGAACGCGATCTGTTCGAGCACACCGACACCCACCTGATCGCCCGACGTCGCCCGGACGACCTGTTGGATGTGCTGGTTCTCGATCGCCATCGGGTCGAGGTCGGCGACCTTCCACATCTCGCCACCGATCGCGAGTTCGCCCTTCCACATGCCGTGCCCCCACTCGGGGTGCAGATAGCCGATGCCCTTCATCCGGAAGCAGAGCAACGGCTCGAGATCGACGGCCTCGACCTCGCCGCCTTCGCGGACGAGTTCGATCGTGGCCGCGCCTGCCCGACGGGTGCCGGGCAGGTAGCTGAGGTGGTGTTCGACGCCCGCGAGCATCTCGGTGCGCGGATCCTCGGCGCCGGGGATGTCGGCCGGGTCGTCGTACACCGGGAGCACGGCCCCGTCGGTGTGCCACTTGCGGCCGTGCGCGTTCTCGAACACCCCGAGGTGCGTACAGCGATCCGGCCAGTGCAACGGCGCCCAGAGGAAGAACACCTGGGTGGTCGCCGGCGGCTCGGGAGCGAGCGCCGGATCAGGGAAGGCGACGGGGCGCACGCCCCAGCTCCGGTCCTTGACCCCGAACACGCGGTCGGCCGCGACGGCAACCGTACGGCCGTCGTAGGTAATCTCGCCCTCCCACCGTCCGAACTGCGCGAAGCGCGTCACGTCCATGATGAGTCGGGGTGAACGCGCGAGGGTCTGGCGGCCCTCCTCGATGCATGCCGTGCGGGCCGTGAACATGAGGTCGGCCGAGATCCCCGTCTCGTTCTCGGCGAGCGTCACCCGGATTCGGCGCATCGGTTCGATCACATCGATGCGGAACGGACCGACCGACACGTCGGTGGGCTCGAGCGGCGCACGACGCGAGCCGTGGAACGCGTGTTGTTCACCGTCGCGCACGATACTGAACCCGCAGTCGAGAATTCCGAGGTTCGGGTATCGCGCCGCACCGATGCCGAAGTAGAACTCGCCATCGTCCTGAAATCCGTTGAACCAGTATCGGTCGTACGCGTTGCGATCACCGGTGTCGGGATGCGCGATCGGCGTTGCGGTCTGGTGGATCGGGTAGTCGTCGAAGGCGGAGAGCATGTCGGCACCGTAGCGCCGCGCGGGCGAGTGGCGCGAGTGGCGCGAGTCAGGCGAGCACGTAGTCGTCGGGATTCGGGACGCGGGTCTGTTGCCAGTACTCGAGGAGGGAGTACGGCCAGTTCTGTGCGACCCTCCCGAGGTCGTTCTTGTACCAGCTGTTGACCGTCGAGACGCCCCAGGCCATCTGCCGGTTCCCGGCATCGATCCACGCGCCGTACGCGTCGTGGACCGCGGTTCGGCAATCCATCGACGTCCGCCGCTGTTCGAGCAGCATCCGCACGCTCTCGACGATGTAGTGGGCCTCGCATTCGGAGAAGTAGATGATGCTGCCGTTGATCACGATGTTCGTGTTCGGGCCGTACATGAGGAAGAGGTTCGGGAAGTCCGGGACGGTGATCCCGAGGTACGCGCGAGCGTCGCCACCCCAGCGCTCCTGGAGATCGACCCCGCCGACCCCGCGGATGCGCATGGGCGTGAGGAACTTCGAGGCCTCGAAACCGGTGCCGTACACGATCACATCGAACTCGCGCTCGAGGTCGTCGTCGGTGCGGATCCCGAGCGGCGTGATCGCGGCGATGTCGTCGGTGACGAGGTCGACGTCGCCGCGTTGGAGCGTCTGCGCATAGATCCCGTTGTCGAAGACGATGCGCTTGGCGATCGGCGGATAGTCGGGCAGGACCTTCGCCAGCAGTTCGGGATCCGTGAACATCATCTCGTAGAACGCGGTGAAGAGTTGGCGCAACATGTCGTTCGCGGCGCTGACCGCACGATCGTTCGGCTGCCACTCGGGGTCGACGACCGCCATCGGCAGCAGCCCCTCGTGCGTCCGCCAGAAGATCCAGAGGCGATCCCAACGCGCGTATTCGGGGACCTGTTCGAGCAGGGCACGCAAGGGTGCGGGAATGTCGGCCTGGTAGTGCTCCACCGGCAGCACCCACGGCGGCGTGCGCTGGAACACCGTGAGGTGCGCGGCGGCGTCGGCCACGTGCGGGATGAACTGCGCCGCACTGGCACCGGTGCCGATGACCGCGACCCGCTTGCCGGTGAAATCGATCTCGTGGTCCCATCGCGCGGAGTGGAACCAATCGCCCGCGAAGTCGTCGATGCCGTCGATCGCCGGGAGCTTCGGCCGATTCAGCTGACCGACCGCCGACACCACCGCGTTCGCGACGAACTCGGACTCGATCCCCTCGGCGTCGCGCAACGCGACCCGCCAACGCTGCACGGACTCGTCCCAGTCGGCGCCGACGACCTCGACACCGAATCGGGTGTGTTCGCGGAGCCCGAACCGGTCGGCGCACGCACCGAAATACTCGAGCAGGACCGACTGCGACGAGAAGAACTGCGGCCAGTCGCCGGTCTGGGCGAACGAGTAGCTGTAGAAGTGGTTCGGGATGTCGACTCGGCACCCTGGATACGTGTTCTCGAACCACGTCCCACCCGCGTCGGTGTTCTTCTCGAAGATGACGAAGTCGACGCCGGCCTGCGCGAGGCGGTGCGCGGCCGCGATTCCCGACATGCCGCTGCCGATGATCGCCACCGTGAAGTCGTTGCCGGCGGCGATTTCGGAGGTGTGCCAGCGCGGCGCCCGTTGGTCGCCGCCGAGCGCCAGTTCCTCGGTGAGCAGTGGTACGTAGTCGCCCGCGATCGGCCCGCCCGCGACATACTCCATCATCGCGACGAGCGCCTCGCCCGCGGGTAGGGGCGCGCGCGTTCCGCCCGACTCGCGGAACGCGATCAGCGCGTCGCTCGCCGCGGCACGGATCGCGACGAGTTGATCGGGTGTGAGACCCCCGGCGGGATCGAGCATGTTCGAGGTGTCGGGTCGGAGGTCGTCGCGGAGCATGGTCGCGTCGCCGGTGATCTGCGCCACCGCCGCGAGCAACGGTGCCGGCGTCGCGAGTTCGCAGGCCGCGCGAATCACGTCGTCGGAGAGGTCGAAGGCCGGCGGGGCAGGGTTCAGTCGCATCGCCGGCGAGTCTTGCACGCCTCAGGTGAGGCCGATGCGCGCCACGATCGGGAGGTGGTCGGACCCCGCGACGCGCAGGTGAGTCTCGATGCGCGTCGCCGACGATGCCTCGGCCCAGACACCCGAGTCGACCACGCGACCGTCGAGCGCGCGCCCGCCGCGCGTCAACACGTGATCGATCACCGCGAGCGAGGCCAGGTCGTCGCCGGGCCGGAACACGGGGTGGGTCGGAGCCGAGACACCGAGCGTGTCGAGCGCGTCGGCGAACCCGGCCGCGGCGAGCGCGTCGCCGAGCGCAGTACCGGCCGTGCCCTCGTTGAGATCGCCGGCGACGACATCGACCGTGCCCGCGAGGGCAGGAAGCCCACGAAGCAGCGCACGGAGCTCGTCGAGGCGCGTGCGTTGCTCGTCGGCGTCGAGGTGGACCGAGACGATCCGGAGGTCGAGCCCCGATGCGCGGTGCGTCAGGTGGAGCACGGCGGCGTGATTGCCGGCCGTGGAGACCTCGACGTCGCGGAACACCAGATCGATCGCGAGGTCGTTGCGAACCACGATGGCCGGCCCGTTCGGCTCCCAGCCGAGCTCGGGGGTCTGCCAACCCGACCAGTAGTCCGCCCCGTTCCGGGCCAGGAACGCGGCATGACTCGGTCCGAGATCCACGAGCAACGCCGCCAGCTCGGACTCGGTGACCTCCTGGAGGCAGGCGATGTCGAACGCGATGGTCCGGAGCAACGACTGGCGCGCCGCTCGGCGACGCATCGGATCGAGCACAGCGACGTCCATGCCGTCGGGATAGAAGCGCGGCGCCGCCCAGATCGGTGCGAGCACGTTGTAGGAGACGACGGTCAGCGACGGCGGCTCACGCGCGCTCGTCTCGCTCGCCGCGCCTGCGTCCGGCCCGACCATCTCAGGCCGATGTAGCGAGAAACGCGACGACCGCGTCGTTGGACAGATCGTTGCGGTCGCCGGCGACCCGGTGCCCGGCGCCGGCGACATCGACGAACTGCGCGTGGGGGACGAGCTCCAGGTACTCGCGCGCTCCCTCCTCGCTCAGGAGGTCGCTCTGGCGTCCGCGCACGAGCAGCGTCGGCAGCTCGCGCGCCGCGATCGCGCGCGCCGCGCGGACGAGACGGTCGGGGTCGGTGAGCGAGCGCGTCTCGTCGACCGTGCTGCGTCGGCCGGTGATGAAGGCTGGGTCCCAGTGCCAGTACCACCGTCCGTCGTCGCGATGGCGCAGGTTCTTGCGGAGTCCGTCGAGGTTCGAAGGGCGCGGGCGATGCGGGTTGTACGCGGCGATCGCGTCGGCGACCTCGTCGAGCGACGCGAACCCGACCTCCATGTGTTCCATCATGAACGCACCGATGCGATTCGCTCCCGACGGTTCGATGCGGGGAGCGACGTCGACGAGCACGAGCGCCACCGCGAGGTCGGCGTCGCTCTCGCCGATCGCCGCGAGCGAGGCGATGCCGCCGAGCGACGCGCCGACGAGTGCGGGTCGGAGTCCGCGCGGATGCCGAGCCGCGATCGCCGCGGCGACGGAGCGAACGTCGGCAGCGAAGCCCTCGAGTGAGTAATCCGCGGTCGGCGACCAGTCGCTGTCGCCGT
>SXJQ01000334.1 GCA_005779345.1 Actinomycetota bacterium | reverse complement strand
CCAGATCCACGGCGGCATCGGCTTCACCTGGGAGCACGACGCGCACCTGTACTTCAAGCGCGCGAAGAGCTCGGAGATCTTCTTGGGCGACGCCACCTACCACCGCGAACTGCTCGCGCAGCGCATCGGCATCTGACCGAACTCACCGTCGTCGAGTGGAACCTGCACTGGGGAACCCAGCGCGTCGGTGACCGCTATCCCTACGAACGTTTCCACGAGCTGACCGCGCTCGGCTCCTGGCTCGACACCGCCGACGTCGTGGTGTTGCCCGAAGTGTGGCGTCCCCACGACGGCTCGGGTGTCGTCGACGAGTTGGAGGCCGACGGCTGGTCGGTCACCGAGACGCGATTCGTGCAGCTCGACCTGTCGGGGCGGCCGCATCCCGCCGACCCCGGCGATGGTTGGTGGTGCCTCGCGGTCGCGTCGCGGCGACCGTTCGCGTCGGTGCGAGAGATCCCGCTGCCGCGCACGATCGGCGACCCGGTGCCACGCCGCGCCGCCGTGCACGTGGTCGTCGATGCCGACGGGCCGATCGACCTCGTCGCGTTCCACCTGTCGTCGAAATTGTGGTGGGGTGCCCCGGTCGTGCAGTTGCTCGGGCTGCGGCGGGAGGTCGGCGCACTCGGCCGCGACCGACCTGCGATCCTCGCCGGCGACGCGAACTGGTGGCGTCGTGGGCTGGCGCCGTTGCTCCCCGGTTGGCGCTCGGCGGTGCGCGGGGCGACGTACCCAGCGGGGCGTCCCCACAGCCAGATCGACCATGTTCTCGTTCGTGGCCTCGACGTCGTGCGCGGCGAGGTACGCGACCGCGCGACCGGCTCGGATCACCGCGCGATCCGAGCGACGTTGCGCACCGCGCCCCCGTCGGCGGCGGTCGTACCCCCGGGCGCCGCCGAACGTCTGCGTTAGCCTCCCGGCATGGTCGCGGTCGTCGTGTTCGTCGCGTTCGGTGTGGCGTGCGCGATCGGTGCGATCGTCGTGTTGCGTGAGGCCGCGCGCCTCGCGGTCGAACCTGCTCCCGCGACGTTCTCGATGGACGAGGCGTACGCGTGGGTCGTGCAGCACCTCCCCGATCTCGTCGCCGCGACGCTCACCCCCGACGACGTCCGTCGGATCCTCGCGTTCCAGGTCGAGTACTTCGAACGTCGCGGGGTGGCCAAGAACGGATCGCAGACCGGCGTCCCCGGCGACGTGGTGGTCGGCGGCGCCGAGACGGTCGACTACATCCTCGAGCGTTGTCGCGACACCGGCGAGGCGTACCTCCCCGAGCAGGTGTATCCCGTGGTCGAGACGCAGCTCGCCTACCTGCGCGCGATCGGTGCGGTCGGGCCCGCGCGGCATCCCGACCGCGACTGACCCGACTGCGACTACGACCGAGACGCGCGAAATCCGGCTTCTCAGCTCGGCAGGGCCGTGGTACAAATCGCCGTACCAGAGAAGGGAGGTGGTCCACACATGGCTGATGATCATGGGACCCTGGAGGTGCGCGGCCGCTAGGCCCCACATCGAGCAACAGTGGTGACCGCGCGGGAATCCAACCGCCGCACCGCCCGCCCGACGAGTCGGAGGTGGTCCCGCCGACGCAGCAGCGAGGGTGGGATTTGTTCGCACAGGGCCCGGCACCGAACGGTGCCGGGCCCTGCCGCGTCGCTCCCGCCGAGTCCCGACCTTCTCGATGGGCACGACCGTCTGGATAGGCTCGGGTGGTGAGCCGACCGACCGCACTCGAGCACTTCCGCTACGTGGGTGACAAGCGCACCCAGGTCGTGTACGACCAGGATCTCGCCGGCGCCGATCCCGCCGTCGCCGAGGCGATCGCGGCGATCGTCGCGGCCGAGTCGTACGCCTGTTTCGGGCCCGACGAGCTGCGCGAGGCGCGAAATCGGGGTTATCGACCCCATCGTTCGATCGCCGCGGCAACGCCCGCTGACTGAATCGTCTCTTGCGCTGCCCGGTTCGCCCTGTGATCATCGGCGCATGCGCAGACTCCTGATCGCCCTGGCACTCGTCACCTCGTGCGTCGCCGGGCTGGTCGGCACCGCCGGAACCGCTACCGCCGCCGACACGCTCGTCGGGTCGAGCTACCTGCACCCGGACGAGTACACGCCGGTGCACTCCGGCGCGTTGGAACTCGGGGTCTCCGACGCGCAATACCAGAAGATGTCGGTCGGCGTCATCAGCTTCATCTTCGGGGTCGCCGGCATCACCAGTCAGCCGGCAGCCGCGCCCGGCCCGGGCAACCACACGATCACGACGACGTGGACACCGAGCGAACTCGCGGCACTCGACCATGTCGCCGGCGTGTTCCAACTGAACCGCGCGCAGGCGCAGAAGCTCAGCTCGCTGATCGTCGCGTTCCTGCTCGGCCTGAGTTGATCGGGCCGGCCCCGCTCACGGCTCGTAGACGTAGGTGACCGCGATCCCCATGGCATCGGGGATCGCCGTGTCGTTCTCGTAGCGCGCGGTCACCGTGAACTGCTCGTTGGCGGCGATCGAGGATGGGGCGTTGCACGGTGTGATCGCAGCGAGCATGTTCATGCTGTCGTAGACGGCGGTGTTCGTGCACACGACCGCGTTGGTCGCCGTGCGCTTCGTGGTGATGTCGATTCCGCCGTCGTGGACGTGACCGCCCGTCGCGACGCGAGTGCCGGCGCGGGGAGCGGTGTAGGTGATGCTCTTGGTGAAGATGCTCCCCGGGCCGCCGGTGCCGGGCACGACGAACTCACTGTCGCCCCAGCAGCCGTCGACGTCGTAGAAGTACGTGTCGACGTCTTTGGTCGCGGCGAGGTCGGTGCCGGTCACGTAGTCGATCTCGTACTCGATGTAGACGGTCTTGGCCTGGTTCGACATGTTCATGACGTGCCACGACGCGAGCCACGGGCTCGACGCGTTGGTGCGGTACACGTAGTCGTCGCTGAGTTGCAGTGCGGTGCGCTCCTTGCCGGCCCCGGTGAACCGGTTGGCGCCGATCGACGGGCAGAGCGCGTCGTTGCGGGCACTGTCGAGGAGCACGACGTGGTGGAAGTGCGCGCTGTGGTGGTCGAGGTGGTTCCCGGCCGCGTCGACGAGGTCGAACCGCATGTTCTTGATGCCGACGACACCCGCGGGGCGCGGTGCCGAGCCGAAACCGATGCTCTCCGATCCGGCCTGGCCGAGTGGATTGAGGGCGTACGGCCCCATCGTGAACCGCTCGGTCGTCAACGGGAACATCCCGTCGTCGTCGACGATGGTGAGCATGCCGATGTTGTTCGGCGCGGTCGCGCCGACCGGGTTCTCGAGCATGATGTGGAGCTGCTCGTCGCCTTCCGAGGCCGTGTCTGAGTAGATGGTCACGGTCACGGCCTTGCGGTACTGGCCCGGCTGGAACACGAGGTGCTTCGTCGCGATTGCCTTGTAGTCGATGCCCTCGGTCGCCTCGAGCGCCATCAGCATCGCGTCGACCGTCACCGCGGTGACGGCGGGCGACGACAGGTTGACCCAGAACTTCGCCTTGCGATCGAGTGTGTTTCCCTCGTGCACGCTGATGTCGCCGACCCCGACCGTGAGACCCGAACCGGGGTCGTCGTCGATGAGGACACCGTCGCCCATGTGATCATCGAGTGAGGCGCCGGACGCGTTCATGAGGTGGACCTGGAACGTCTCGTTGCCTTCGTCGACCGTGTCGGCATAGACCGTCACGTTGACGAACGCCGACACCTTCCCGGCGCGGATCGTCGTCCGCTTCATCGCCCCGCCGAAGTCTCGGACGTCGACGTTCGCCGTCGCGGTGCCGGGCAGGATCATCCAATCGACGCGGACGTCGGTCGCAGCGACATCGTCGAGGGTGAGGGCGAACGTGGCGAGTCGCGGCGTGCCGCCGTCGCCTTCGAGGACCTGCGCGTCACCGATGCCGACCCGGGCCGTGGCCGCCTCGGCGACCTCGGTGCTCGCCGCGGTGCCGATCGCAATTGCGGCGACGAGGACGGTCGATCCGACCCACGCGCCGAAACGGCGCGATCGCGTGGCTCGCTGCATGGTCCGGACCCCCCGGTCGGAGCGTTGTGGTCGCCGGAGCGTAGACCTCACCAGGGCGTTCGCACCATGACCCGTCGGCGTGAGTCCCCGGATCAGGCCGGCCAGCGGCCGGGGCGACCGAGGTGGTAGCCCTGGAGCAGGTCACATCCGACCGATTCGAGGGTGGTCGCTTCTTCGGCCGTCTCGACACCCTCGCCGACCGTGAGTGCGCCCGTCGCCGAGGCGTAGCTGGTCAGCGCCGCGACGAGCGCCGAGCGATGGTCCGAGCGGTCGATCCCGCGCACGAGCGCGGCGTCGAGCTTGATGACCTCGGGCTGGATGGCGTCGAGGCTGCTGAGGCTCGCGTACCCGCTCCCGAAGTCGTCGATCGCGAAGCGGTAGCCGTGGGCGCGGAGCGCTTCGAGGCGCGCGTCGACCGCCCCGATGTAGTCGAGCGCCGACCACTCGGTGAGCTCGAGCACGACCCGGCTCGCGAACGCGTCGAGCGGATCGCCACCCGAGCCGAGCCGGGAGTCACCGAGCGACTCCGCGAAGATGTTGACGAAGATCAGGTGTTCCTCGGGAAGGCTCGGCGCGAGCTCGGCGACGTGGCCGCGCACGACGCGGTCGAGGCCGACGCATCGCTGGCGTCGGATCGCCGCGTTGACGAGACCCTCCGCGGTGGCGAGGGGCGAGTCGTCGCAACGAATGAGCACCTCGTGGGCGTACAACGAACGCGGTCCGGATCGAACGATCGGTTGGAGCACGACGAACGAGCGCGCCAACGCTTCGTCGAGGTCGGTCGAGTCGAGCCCTGCACCGCTGTCGGGGGCCCCACGGTCGGGGGTGACGACGCGTTCGATCGCGGCGTGGATGCTCGCCGCGAGTTCGCCCGGGTGGCACGGCTTCACGTGGTAGCGGAACACCTGCGCGTCGTTGATCGCTGCGATCGCCGTCTGCATCGAGCCCTTGCCCGTCAGCATGATTCGTTCGACTCGGTGATGTCGGGTCGCGACCAGCGTGAGGAACTCCGAGCCGCGCATCTCGGGCATGTCTTCGTCGGAGACGACGACGGCGATCGGCTGGCGGGCGAGGATCTCGAGTGCCTCCGCGACGTTCGTCGCGACGATCACCCCGAACGACTCGTGACGCATCGCCCGCGCCAGGCCGTCGACGATCGCCTGTTCGTCGTCGAGGAAGAGCACGGTCGGTCCCGGAGCGGGTACGGCACTCACGCGGTGACCAGTTCTCGGACCGCGGCGTAGGTGAGGCCGACGATGTGGAGCATGTCGGTGGTCAGGGCGTCGGGCCGGCCCTCCTCGGGGGTCAGCCGGTTCGCGAGGTAGGTGAAGACGGCACCACTCGACCCCGGGGCTGCCCAGGGCTCGCGCGCGAGCGCGACCGTTTCGACGATGTCGTTGGGGAGGCCCCACAGCCGGAGCAGGCCGGCACCGGCGGCGGGGACGCAGTGGAGAATCGGATCGTCGGTGGTCCCGTCGTCGGCGATGACGGCGGCAGCGCGCGACGGATCGACGCTGACGACGAGGAGGGCGCCGACGTCGGCGAGGAAGGCGCCCATGCCCACCTCGCGCGCCGAACGGGTGTCGAGTCCGGCCAAGCGAGCGAGCTCGAATGCTCGGTCGGCGCGCACCGTGGCTCGCCGTTGCAGGGTCTCGATGCATGCGGCGGCGGCATCGGTCCCGCGGCCCGCGGCTCCGAAGACCTCGGTGCTCATCACGAGGTCGCGGATCGTGTCGATGCCGAGGAAGGCGACGGCCTCGCGGGGGTCGCTGACCGCGCGTGGCAGCCCGAAGAAGGCCGAGTTGACGACCTGGAGCACCTTCGAGCACATCGCCGGGTCGCTCGCGATCACGTCGGCGATCTCGACCTGGTCGCCGTCACGGGCGATGACCGACTGGAGCGACAGCATCGACGACGGCGGGCTCGGCAGGCACCCGGCGCCGCCCAACTCGGCGCGGAGCGGGCAATTCGCGAGCATCGCTTCGACCAACGAGGCTCGGTCGATCGCGGCCTCGAGCAGCGCCGGATCGCACGGCTTGGCGAGGAACGTGTGCGCGACGGCGAGGCTCCGAACGGCGCTGCGCTGCGCCGAGTAGCCCGAGAGAATGATCCGCACGGTGGTGGGGGATTCGTCGCGGACGGCGCGAAGTAGGGCGGGGCCGTCGGTTCCGGGCATGTTCATGTCGCTGACGACGACGTGGTAGCGGTGCTGTCGGATGCGGGCCATCGCCCGGTCGGCGCGGTCGACGAAATCCATTTCCCAGCGTTCGCGCTGGGGGCGGAGCGATCGCTCGAGCCCCGCGAGGACCGCCGGATCGTCGTCGACGAACAGCACGCGGATCATGCCGCGACCTCCCTCGGCGGCCGGCGGGGGAGGCGGATCTCGAAGGTCGTCCCCCGGCCGGGGGTGGAGTCGACGTGGAGCGCGCCGCCGTGGCGGTCGACCACGACGGAGTAGACGATCGCGAGGCCCTGTCCGGTGCCGCGGCCGACACCCTTGGTCGTGAAGACCGGCGCGAAGATCCGGTCGCGGACGTCGTCGGGAATGCCGCAGCCGTTGTCGCGTACCTGCACGACGACCTCGTCGGTCGTGGCGAACGTCGAGACGGCGAGCACGCCGCGGGAACCGCCTTCGGTGTCGGCATCGGCGATCGCATGCGCCGCGTTCACGACCAGGTTGAGGATCACCTGGTTCATGTCGCCGACGTTGCAGAGCACGAGCGGGAGCTCGGCGAGGTGGAGTTCCACGTCGGCGACGTGCTTCACCTCGCTGCGGGCCACGACGAGGGTCGTCTCGACGATTGCGTTGAGGTCGGCCGGGACCTTCTCCGAGGAGTCTCCGTGGTGCCCGAACGCCTTCATCGCGCTCACGATCGTCGCGACCCGTTGCACGCCATCGAGCGCTTGGGCGATGGCGAGCGGCATCTCGCGCTCGACGTAGGCGAGGTCGGCCCGCTGCTCGGCGGCGCTCAGCCGGGCGAGGTCGTCGGGCGACGACAGGCGCGCGACGACGTCGCGGTAGCTCGTGACGAGCCCGAGGAGCTCACGGGCGGACTCGCCGATGAAGCGAAGGTTGTCGCCGATGAACTGGATCGGGGTGTTGAT
>SXJQ01000333.1 GCA_005779345.1 Actinomycetota bacterium | reverse complement strand
GATCGGCAGGATCTCCTTGGGCAGCGTCTTGGTGGCCGGGAGGAACCGCGTCCCGAGGCCTGCTGCGGGGATGACCGCCTTGCGTACCTTGCTCATGCGCGCTCCCACCGAATGCCGGACCCACCGAGCAGCGGATCCACCGGCCTCCGGGCGTCGATCATCGTAGAGACGAGCCCTTGATCGGCCAAGGCGAAGGAATTTCGAGCCTCGCGCGACGCGTCGGGACGTTCGACCCGCGCGCGGCCGTCAGTGCCTGGTCGGTGGCGTGCTTCCCGCGACCAGGTCGTGTTCCTCGTGGCGGATCAACCGGCGGATGTTGCCGGCGTGACGAAGTGTCACGAGCGCGGCCATCACGGTGATCAACGCGGTCTCCCACCACGCCTTGCCCGACACGGCCACGGCGACCGGGAAGGCCACGGTGATCACGAGCGACGCGATCGACGCCTTGCGCAGTCCCTTGGCGATGGCGATCCACACCACACCCAACGCGACCACGATCACCGGGAACAGCACCACGAGCATGCCCCCCGCCGCGGCGACGCCCTTGCCGCCCTTGCGCAGCATCGGGAAGGTGTGCCCGACGACCGCCGCGATGCCGAGGACGTAAGCACCGGGCCGCTCCGCGACAGCGAGGCCGACCCCGCCGGCGACCGCGCCCTTGGCGAAGTCGAGAACGAGCACGAGGGCCCCGATCCGCCAGCCGAGCACCCGGATCACGTTGCTCGCCCCCGGGTTGCCCGACCCCTCCGCGGTGATGTCGACCCCCCGCGCCCGGGCCACCAGCACAGCGCTCGGGAACGTTCCGAGGAGATAGGCCAGAGGCGACAGCAGGGCGACGGTGACCATCGGCGCCATCATGGCACCGGGCACGCCTCCGGCCCGGCCCTTCGGGTAGGGTTGGCACTCGACGATCGAGAGTGCCAACCCTCGCGGAGGACCCGGCATGCCCACCTACGAGTACCGCTGCGCCAAGTGCGGCGAGCTGTTCGAGGTCTACCAGTCCTTCAGCGAAGATCCCCTGAAGAAGCACCCCGAGTGCGGCGGCAAGGTCACCAAGGTGCTCTCGGCCGCGGGCATCGTCCTCAAGGGCTCCGGGTTCTACAAGACCGACTCCTCCGACTCCGCCCGGTCGCGCTCCAAGCAGCGCAGCTCGTCGTCGAGCAGCTCGTCGTCGTCGAGCGGTTCGTCGAGCAGCTCCGACGGCTCGTCGTCCGGATCATCGGATTCGTCGGGGTCATCGGACTCGTCCGGTTCGTCCGGTTCGTCGGACAGTTCCAAGAGCACCTCCTCGGCAACACCCTCCGGTTCGGGATCGCCGACCAAGGGCAAGTCCGAGAAGAAGTCGGCCTGACGCCCGAGCGCGAGACCTGACCATGGCGAGCTCACGACCGACGACACGAGCCGTCGACGCTCCACGCGCTCGCGTCGGCATCTTCGGCGGGTCGGGCTTCTACTCGTTCCTCGACAACGCGACCGACGTCGTCCTCGACACGCCGTGGGGACCACCGAGCGCGCCGGTCACGGTCGGCAGGATCGGCGACGTCGACGTCGCGTTCGTCCCGCGCCACGGCCGCGAGCACCAGCACCTCCCCCACGAGGTGCCCGCGCGCGCCAACCTCTGGGCGATGCGCACGCTCGGCGTCGACCGGATCATCGGGCCGTGCACCGTCGGTTCGCTGCACACCGAGCTCGCCCCCGGCGACTTCGTCGTGCTCGATCAGATCGTCGATCGAACCTGGGGACGGCCGACGACGTTCTTCGACCGCGGGTCGGTGTTCCACCTTCCGTTCGCCGACCCGTACTGCCCGCACCTCGCCGACCTCGTCGTGGCGGCGGCGGCGCGCAGCGATATCCGGGTGCATCGCGGCGGCACTGTCGTCGTGATCCCCGGCCCTCGCTTCTCCACGCGCGCCGAGTCGCGCTGGTACCGCGAGCAGGGGTGGCACGTCGTGAACATGACGCAGATGCCCGAGGCCGCGCTCGCCGGCGAACTCGGCATGTGTTACTCGGGGATCGCGCTCGTCACCGATTACGACAGCGGTGTCGACGACGACCCGACGGTCGAGCCCGTGACAATGGAGCAGGTGTTCGCGTTCTTCGACGACAACCTCCACCATGTCCGCAGACTCTTGACCGACCTCGTGCCGACGATCCCCGCCGACCGCACCTGCGCGTGCGGCTCGCGCCGCGGTCCGCTCGAGTCGATCCCCTCCGACTGACCGTCCGCGCCCGCGCCTCTGCGTCCGTTGAGTCGATAGCCGCCCGGGTGCGGCTGTTGACTCAACCGACGGTGGGTTCGTAGCCTGGGCGGCGCTTCGCCCGACTCACCTCGGCCACTTCCTCCGGACCTTCCCCCGTTCGCGATCTCGTTGTGCTCCGCGCGTCCAGGAGGATCTCCGTGCGCCGCTCACCGCGCGTCGTCGCGCTCCGGCTGCTCGCCGTGGTGCTCGCCCTGCTCACCGCCCGTCTCGTCGCGACCGACCTCGCGACGCTGCACACGCGCGCCCGCGGGCTCGGCGAACTCCGACCGGTCCTCGTCGCTCGCCGCGCCATCCCACTCGGCCACGTGCTGACCACCGACGACGTGCGCGTCGTCGAACGTCATGCATCGCAGGTCGCGAACACCACATTGCGTTCGCGTGCCGACGCCGTCGGGCGCACCGCGATCGTCCCGCTCGTCGCCGACAGCGCCGTCTTGCGTGCCCACCTCGCGCCGAGCGACCGAACCGGCACCGCAACCCTGCTCGCGCCCGGACACCGCGCGGTGCGCGTGCAGGCTGCCGACGGGTTGCGCCCGCCGGTC
>SXJQ01000332.1 GCA_005779345.1 Actinomycetota bacterium | reverse complement strand
CGCAAGGCGCAGCCGTACCTCGCGTACGACGAGGTCGACTTCGACGTCGTCTACACGACGAACGGCGACACCTTCGACCGTTGGCGCATCCGTCTCGAGGAGATCTTCGAGTCGATCAAGATCGTGCGGCAGTGCGTGGCGCGGATGCCCAAGGGCGACTGGCGCATCCAGGACGCGAAGGTCACGCCGCCGCCGCGGGCGCGCATCGACGAGTCGATGGAGGCCTTGATCCACCACTTCAAGTTGTTCACGGAGGGATTCAAGGTCCCTGCGGGCGAGACGTACGTCGCGATCGAGAGCCCGCGCGGCGAGATCGGCTGCTACCTCGTGAGCGACGGCGGCCCGAAGCCGGTGCGGATGCACATCCGCGGTCCGTCGTTCTACAACCTGCAATCGATGGGTCCGATGGTGCGTCACGCGCTCGTCGCCGACGCCGTCGCGATCGTGTCGAGCATCGACCCGATCATGGGCGAGGTGGATCGCTGATGTTCTCGCCCGAACTCCTCGTGCGCGCGCACGAGATCATCGCGCAGTACCCCGATCCGCACTCCGCGATCCTGCCGCTCGCGCATCTCGCACAGGACCACGACGGCTGGCTCACGAACGAGGCGATGGCCGAGATCGCCGAGCTGGTCGGCACGTCGCCGGCCGACGTGCAGGGCGTCTGCAGCTTCTACACGATGTACCAGCGCCGACCGTGCGGGCGGCTCGTCGTGAGCGTGTGCACCAACGTCACCTGTCTCGTCGTCGGTGGCCCCGAGGTCCTCGCGCATCTCGAAGCGCGTTATGCGGGCGACGACGACGTGCTCGTCGAAGAGGTCGAGTGTCTCGCGGCGTGCGGCAACGCTCCCGCGATGCAGGTCAACTACGAGTACCACGAGCACCTCACCCCCGAGATGGCCGCGGCCGTCGTCGACGACTACAAGTCGGGGCAGTTGCGGGCGCGAGGCGTCTCCGGGGGCACGCCATGAGCGCGGCGTCGGGCAAGGACGTGCGCGAGACCCGGATCGTCACGCGGCGACTGCACGAGGTCGCCGACTCGTACCGCTATGCCGTCGCGCGCGCCGACGGCGCCTACGACCAGTTGGCCGCGGTGTTGCGCGCGGGTGACCCCGCCGATGTGCAGGCGCAGGTGAAGGCGTCGGGGCTCCGTGGCCGCGGCGGTGCGAACTTCCCGACGGCGGTGAAGTGGGAGTCGCTCCCCGCCGAGGTGTTCCCGCGCTACCTCGTCATCATCGGCGACGAGGGCGAGCCGAGCACGTTCAAGGATCGCGAGCTGATCGAGAAGGATCCGCACCAGCTCCTCGAAGGCGTCGCGATCGAGGCGTACGCGTGCGACATCCACAAGGCGTTCATCTACCTGCGCGGCGAGTTCGCGCTCGGCTACGACCGGCTCGTGCAGGCACTCGCCGACGCGAAGGCCGAAGGTTGGTTGGGCACGAACATCCTGGGCTCGGGTGTCGACCTCGACGTCGTCGTGCATCGCGGTGCCGGTGCGTACAGCGGCGGCGAGGAGAGCGCGCTCATCGAGAGCCTCGAGGGCAAGCGCGGCATGCCGCGGATCAAGCCGCCGCTGCCGATCCACGCCGGTCTCTACGCCAAGCCGACCGTGGTGAACAATGTCGAAACCGCGAGCACCCTGCCGCACATCGTGCGCATGGGCGGCGAGGAGTACGCCAAGCTCGGCGTCAACCGCAGCACCGGCACGCGCGTCGCCGCGATCTCCGGCCACGTGCAGCGACCCGGGATCTACGAGATCGAGTTCGGCATGACGTTCCGCGAGATCCTGTACGGGATCGCGGGCGGCATCCGCGAGGACCGCGCACTCAAGTTCTTCTTGCCCGGCGGTGCGTCGTTCCAGTGGCTCACGCCGAGCGACGAGCACCTCGACCAGGTCTACGACATCGACGACATCTCCGCGAAGCTCGGCACCACGCTCGGGTCGGGCGCGATCATGGTCTACGACGAGACCACCGACCCGCTGCTCGTCGCGTGGCGGCTCGCCAAGTTCTACGCACACGAGAGTTGCGGCAAGTGCACGCCGTGGCGCGAAGGCACCGGCTGGATCGAGAAGGTGCTGTACCGGATGAGCCACGGTCAGGGCCGCCCCGAGGACCTCGACCTGCTGCTGTCGATCAGCGCGACCGTCTCGCCCGACGTGATGCGCGCGCCGTTCACCCAGACCACGATCTGTCCGCTCGGACCGTCGCCGGTGAGCGCGGTCGCGAGCATCGCCAAGTACTTCCGCGCCGAGGTCGACGCGGCGTGCGGTGTCGGCGTCGCCGGTGCTGCGACCGCAGGAGTCGACGCATGACCGCGACCGAGCCGAAGGCCACCGCGGCCGGCGCGACGAGCGCCGGCGACACGATCACCGTGACCATCGACGGCAAGGTCATCGCGACGAAGCCCGGTGAGTTACTCATCAAGGTCGCGCAGGAGCACGGGATCTACATCCCGCGCTTCTGCTGGCACGAGCGGATGAAGCCGGTCGGCATGTGCCGCATGTGCCTGGTCGAGGTCGACGGCATCCGCGGGCTCCCGCCCGCGTGCACGCTGCCCGTCAACGACGGCATGGTCTGCACCACCGACTCCGACGCGGTGAAGGCCGCACAGGACGGCATCCTAGAACTGCACCACAACAACCACCCGCTCGACTGCCCGCTGTGCGAACGTGGCGGCGAGTGCCCGCTCCAGGACACGACGCTCGCGTTCGGTCCGGGTGAGAGCCGGTTCGTCGAGGAGAAGCGCCACTACGAAAAGCCGATCGCGATCAGCGACCTCGTGCTCCTCGACCGCGAGCGCTGCATCCAGTGCGCTCGCTGCACCCGCTTCGCCGACGAGGTCGCGGGCGACCCGTTGATCGCCTTCGTCGAGCGCGGCGGCGGTACGCAGGTCCTGAACTTTCCCGACGACCCGTTCGCCTCGTACTTCTCGGGCAACGTCGTGCAGATCTGTCCGGTGGGTGCGCTCACGGCCAAGCCGTATCGCTTCAAGGCCCGACCGTGGGACCTCGCCACCGTCGAGACGAGCTGCACCACGTGCGCGGTCCAGTGCCGTGGTGCGCTCCAGAGTTCGAGCAACCGGATCGTGCGCCTGCTCGGCGTCGACAGCGATCCGGTGAACCACGGTTGGCTCTGCGACAAGGGGCGCTTCGGTCACGAGGTCGTTCACTCCGAAACGCGCGTCCGCGAACCGCGCCTCGACGGCGAGGCCGTGTCGTGGCCCGGTGCCCTCGACGCGGTCGCCGGCGAGTTGTCGCGGGTACGCGACCTGCACGGTGCGGGCGCGATCGCCGTCGTCGGCGGTGCACGGAGCACCAACGAGGGCGCCTACGCGTGGGCGCGCCTCGCGAAGGGTGTGCTCGGCACCGACAACGTCGACGCGCAGCTCGGCGACGGGCTCCCCGCCGAGGTGGTGCTCGGGTCGGCTCGCGTCCAGATCGCCGATCTCGATTCGGCCGCCGCGATCGTGTTGTGTGCAGCCGACCTGAAAGAGGAGCTGCCCGTGCTCTTCTTGCGGGTCAAGCGTGCCGCGACCGACCTCGGCGTGCCGATCATCGATCTGTCGGCGGCCCCGCACGGATTGTCGCCGTACGTGGCGCACGCGCTCGCGGTCGCGCCCGGTGAGCAGGGGCTCGTCGCTGCCCAACTCGTCGCCGCGTTGCAGGGTGGTACTCCGGCGTCGGGG
>SXJQ01000039.1 GCA_005779345.1 Actinomycetota bacterium | reverse complement strand
GGGGCTCGCCGGACGGTTCGGTCGCAGGATTGGGAGTCGGAGTGACCACACCTGGGCCTTGGTCGGCGGGCAGGCGGTCGTGGCGGCGCCACGAAGCGTGACTCATTGTGGTTCCCGCGGTGCCGCGTCGCAAGGATCGAGCGCCAGATTGGGCCGAACTTCTCTTCTTCGCCGCCTGGCCCCGGGCTGCGGTACGGGGGCGCCGGCACCGGGGGCCTCCGGCGCTCGCGTCGCGCGCCGCTCAAGTCGCCGCCCCGCCGCTCCGTAGTACTCAACGGAGGTCACGGAGCGTGAGAATCAGACTCGGGTGGAGTTCGGTGCTGCCGACGACGGTCGCGCTGGTCGCGGGATCGGTCGTCGGCTCCGTCGCGGGCGTGATTCCTGCCCCGTCCGCGCACGCCGCCGGTGTGCGGACCGTGGCCGCCACGACCGGGTTCTCCCAGGGTCATTCGATCCTGTGGGGCTCCGACGCCCAACTCGCGGCCGACCTCGACGGGATCGCCGCCACGGGGGCGCGCTGGCTGCGCCTCGATTTCGACTGGCCGTCGATCCAAGCCGGCGGACCCGACGCCTGGAATTGGGGTCCGACCGATCGCGTGGTCGACGCGGCCCAGGCGCGGGGCCTCCAGATCCTGGCGATGCCCGCCTACACGCCGACCTGGGCGCGCCCGCCCGGCGTCGGCGACAAGACGCCGCCGAGCGACCCTGACGACTTCGCCCGGTTCGTGGCCGCGGCAGCGCGCCGTTACGCGCCTCGTGGGATCGGTCACTGGGAGATCTGGAACGAACCCAACATCGAGCAGTTCTGGGCGCCTGCGCCCGACCCCGAGGCGTACGCCCGCCTGCTCGTCGGTGCGAGCGCCGCGATCCACGGTGTCGACCCCGACGCCGTCGTCATGAACGGTGGCCTCGCCCCGGCACCCGACACCCCGGGCGCGGCGATGCGGCCTCGATCCTTCCTGACCGCGATCTATGCGGCCGGCGCGAAGGGTTCGCTCGACGCGGTGGCGGTGCATCCGTACACCATGCCGTTCGAGCCGACGATGCCCGGCGACTGGAACCCGATCTCGAGCCTCGCCGCGACCCACGCCGTGATGACCGCGTTCGGCGATGCGCGCAAACCCATCTGGGGCACCGAGACCGGTTTCGGAACGGGATCGGACTCCAAGGGCGTGAGCGAGACGGTGCAGGCCGCCCGGATCCGCCAACTCGTCGACGCGTGGTACGACCACGAGTTCGCCGGGAACCTGTTCGTCTACACCTACCGCGATCTGTCGGCGAGTTCCGGGCAGACCTGGCAGCGGATGGGTCTGGTCCGCCACGGGGGGACCGACAAGCCCGCGCTCGCCGCGTTCGAATCTGCGATTCGCCGTCCGGCCGACGGTTCGCGCGACAACCGCCGCGGGCTGTGCGGCCCGGCGGCCCATCTGGCTCCCGCCGGCAGCGACGACTGCGTCGACACCCAGCGCGTCGCCCGCCTCGTGTACGCCCGCCTTCGTTGGCCCGGGGCCGGGACCGCGGGGTGAGCGGTCTCGACGGCCGCGCACGCGCGCCGCCGCGACACGTCACGTCACCTCACATCACCGCGAGCGGCGGAGCCCCGAGTAGATCGATTCGTACCGGTCGGCGACGGCCTCGAGCCCGTAGGCGCGCGCCGCGACCGCGGCCGCCGCGCCGAGCCGCGCCCGCCGTTCGGGATCGATCGCGAGCGACATGATCGCCGTCGTGAGATCGTCGGCAGAGTTGCTCGGGGGGATGAGCCCGGTCGTCTCGTCGAGCACCTGATCGCCACCGGCACTCGCGGGCGCGATGCACGCGAGACCGCAGGCCATCGCTTCGAGGATCGCATTGGGCAGCCCCTCACGATCCGACGGCAGCACGAAGACGTCGGCCGCGTGCAACCGGTGCTCGACATCGGGCACGGTCCCCGTGAAGGCGACCGCGTCGGAGATCCCGGCCGTGGCGACCTGGGCCCGCAACGCGTGCGTCTCGTCCTCGAGATCGGAGCGGCTCCCGCCGACGACGACGAGATGCGCGTGGGGAACGGCGGCGTGGACGTGGGCGAACGCGGTGACGAGGCGGTCGACGCGTTTGAGCGCCCGGAGGTGCCCGACGTACGCGACGACGAAGGCGTCGGGCGAGATCCCGAGGTCGCGGCGGGCCGCGTCGCGCTCGACGGCGGTCGGCGGCCGAAACCGCGAGGTGTCGAGCGGGATCGGGACGACCTCGACGTCGTCGGGGATCCCGCAGCGCGCGAGTTCCTCGACGAGGGCCGGGGTCAGCGCGACGTTGACCACCCCGCGCAACAATCGAAGCCGAGCGCGCGCGAGCGCATGCCGGACGCCGAGCCCGGGGACCGCGAGCGTGTCGGTCGCATCACCGAGCCCCGCCCAGCACATGACGACGCGATCACCGAGCCCGGCGAGGATCGCGGCGACGGCGAAGTCGGGGTACATGACGACATTCACGACATCGATCGCGTCGCGGTGGCGGCGAAGCCACACCCATGCACGGAACACCACGAGCTTCATCGCCCAGCGGTGCCGGCTCGCCGGCCGGAGCCGATGGACCTCGATCCCCTCGACTCGTTGCACCCGCGGCCAACGGTGATCGATGCGCTGGGTGAGCACGTCGACGTGCCAACCGCGTTCGTGCAGCGCTCGCGCCTGGTTGGCCGTCTGGCGGGTCGTGCCGCCGATGGTCGGGAGGTAGTCGGGGACCGCGAAGACCGCTCGGTGTGCGGTGGCGGCCTCGCGCGCAGCTCCCGCGGTCCGTTCGGCCACGATGTCGAGGCTTCGGCGCACCGCAGCAGCGCCCGTGCCGACGACGAGCACCGGCGGCGGCGAACCGACGAGGGCGCGGGCCACGTGCTCGTCGGGCGCGATGACGAGGTCGACCACGCCGATCACGTCGTCGATCACGACCCGGCGAACCGGCCCGACCGGCACCCCCCGGGCCAGCCAGAAGACCGGCCCGGCGGGGGCGCCCGCCGCGACCGCGTGCAGCATCCACTCACCCGCGATGACGACCGCGTCGGCGTCGCGGATCATGTCGGTGACGCGTCGACCGACGCGCCGGGCGCGGCGTATGGCACCGCGCGCCGCCACCCGACCCGGACCGAGGGGCGCGACGTCGTCGACGAGGAAGTGCTGGGCTCCGGCCTCGGTGACGAGTTCCGCGAGTGGGCCATCCGGGGTCGCGACGGCCACGGACCAGCCGCGCGCGACCGCCTCGGCCGCGACGGCGAGGGTCGCGAGCCCCGCGGCGTCGTTGTCGGCGAACGCGGCGAGTACGAGGAGGCGGCGGCGCTCGGTGGCGTCGGTCATGGCGCGCCGGGTTCGGGTTCGGGTCCGGCATCCACGGCGGCGGCGAGCTGCGACCGGAACCGTCCGGGTTCGAACCGTTCGGCGTTGGCGCGGATCGCGCCGGGGTCGTAGGAATCCGCGTCGAAGGCGGCGAGCACCGCGGCCAGCGACGCGACCGGGTCGTCGTTCGCGGTGTACCGGATGCCGGTGATGCCGTCGATGACGGTGTCGCGCGCGCCGCCGGCGTCGACGGCGATGACGGGCGCACCGCATGCCTGCGCCTCGACGGGCACGATGCCGAAGTCCTCGACGCCGGGGAAGACGAGGGCTCGACAACGGCGGTACAGGTCGCGCAACGTCTCGTCGTCGACGCGTCCGACGAATTCGGTGCCGGGCCCCGCGAGCGACTCGCACGCGGCTCGGGCCCGGCCCTCGCCCGCGACCACGAGGCGGACACCGGCGCGCCGGGCCGCGGCGACCGCGACATCGGGTCGCTTGTACGGCACGAGCCGGCCGGCCAGCAGGTAGAAGTCGTCGCGCAATCCCGTCGGACCGGGCCGGTAGTGCTCCACGTCGACCGGAGGTGCGATCACCGTGGCCTCGCGATCCCACCAGCGGTCGATCCGTTCGGCGACGGCATTGGAGATCGCGACGACTCGGTCGGCGCGTTGGGCCGCACGTCGATCAGGACCGCGTTGGCGAGCCGCGAACGCACGGAGCCCGGCGCGACCGAGCCGGCCCCCGACCTCGTGGGCGCGCATGGTCGGGTCCCAGATCCATCGGGCAGGCGTGTAGGTGTAGGCGACGACGCGCGCGCCCGGCCGAGGCCGGATGCGGTTCGCGAACGCGTGGTGGCTCGTGACGACGATGTCGAAGTCGCGCAGGTCGTGGCGTGCCATCGCGAGGGGCAGCAAGGGCAACAGGTGCGCATAGCTGTCGCCACCGCGGTACCAACGTCGCAGCATCGGACTCGGCCGAATGTCGGCACCCGCGAGGACGGGGCCGACGCTCGCCAGATCGCAGACCGACGTGAAGATCGGGGCCTCGGGCCACAACTGGTGCATCTGCTCGACGCACTTCTCGGCGCCGGCGTACACCGTGAACTTGTCGTGGACGATCGCGATGTTCGGTCGGCCCTCAGGCGCGTTCATAGGTGTCGCGCCGGCTGAGCTGCGCGCTGTTGACCACCACGCCGATGAGCGACGCGCCCGTTCGTTCGAGCGACTCGATCAGTTGCCGTGCGGCGCGCCGACGGGTGGTTCGCGAGTCGAGGACGAGCAGCGCCGCGTCGCACTGCGCCGCGACTGCGAGCGCGTCGGCATAGACGGCACCCGGTGGAGTATCGACGACGATGAGTTCCGCAGAGTCGAGCGAGTCGAGGATCTGACGGAACGCCCGGCCCCCGAGGACGCCGACGGTGTCGTTCACCGGCGATCCGCTCGGCATCACCAGGAGGTTCGGCGAACCCTCGGGTCGGTGCAGCGTGTCGGCGAGCGAACGGCCGCGCAGCGCGTCGGAGAGCCCGGGTTCGCGCGGAACCCGCAGTCGCGTGTGCAGGACCGGGCGGCGGAGGTCGGCGTCGACGAGGACCACCGAAGCGTCGACCGCGACGGCCGACTCGGCGAGGTGCATCGCGGCGAACGACTTGCCCGCGCCGGGGTTCGGGCTCACGAGCGCGATCGTGCGCGGGCGTCCGGAGCCCTCGAGGAACATGAGGTTGGTGCGGAGCGTCCGGAATGCCTCGACGATCTCGGGACCTCGACCGCGCGGGATCATGGCCAGCACGGGGAGCCCGGTGAACTCGGTGATCTGTTCGATGTCGTTGGTCCGTCCGAGTCGGTCGGACAGCGCCCGGCGTACGACGAAGAGCTCGGCGGTGAAGAAGAGCGCGAACAGGGCCGCGAAGATCGCGTACAACGTCGGGTGCGGGGCGATCGGGTCCTGGTTGACCGCTGCCGCGTTCGACCCGATGGGCTGGATGTCGATCGGGGATCCGCTGTTCACCGAGATCAGCGCGGCTTGGTTGATCGCCTTTTGGGTCTCGGCGATCGAGATGATCTGGTCGTTGCGTTCGCCGTCGGGCTTGGCGCGCTCGCTCGTGATCTGCTCGTCGAAGTCGGCGATCACGCCTTCGAGGCGTTCCTGTTCGGCATCGATGAGTTGTTGTTGCTGTTCGCGGTTCGTCTCGATGAGGGCGATCGCGAACGCCTCGGTCACGTCTTTGGCCTGGATCGTGCTGTTGCCGTGTCCGGTGACGAGGAGCAGTCCGTTGAGGTCGTTGGTGGCGGTGCCGACCTTGTCGAGTGCCGCGTCGGCATCGAGGTCGTACTCGTCGGCGAGCGTGTAACTCCGGTCGCGCAGTGGTGTGATCGGAAGCTCGACCTTCACGGCCCGCTGCGCGTTGCCTTCGGTTTCGAGCGTCTGGGCGAAGATCCCGGCCCGAAACGCGAGCTGGGACTCGCTGACGTTCTCGAACTGGATGGTCTGACGTACGGCCAGGTTGAGGAGGACCTTGGCCTCATAGACCTTCTCCTGGCGGCTCGTGAACGTGAAGACGCCCGCTCCCACGAGCACCGTGGCGAGCAGGATGCGCCACCAGTTCGCGGCGATGACCCGGATGTGGTCGGCGAGGTCCACGGCGCCGGAGTGTAGGGGGACCAACTGCGCGCGGCGGTGCACGGCACCGGCCCTGTGACGTCGGCCGCACTCGGCGAGAGCCCGATCGCCGCCGGAGGTACCCTCGCGGCGATGGTCGCATTGCCGTACTCGCTGAGCGCGCGCGGCCGGGGTGTGGCCGCGCTGGGCGCGGTGGCGGGTGCGATCGTGTGCGCCGCGGTCGTTGTCGGCGCCGCGACGACGGGTCGGCTCGACGACCTCGGCCGCGGCTTCGTCGCGGCCACACCGTTCCTCTTGCTCGCGGCACTGCTCGTGCCCTCGGCCCTGTGGATCGCGGCGCGACCCCAGCGCGGGATGCTCGCGCTGGCCGCGCTGGTGCCGTTCAACGGGCTCTTGATCCTCGTGCCCGGCAAGCCCCCGTTCATCGAGGGCTGGAAGGAAGCGGTGCTCCTCTGGACGCTGTTGTGGGCCGCGTTCGGCAGCTTCGGCCGCGTGAAGGTGCTCCGCGAGCGCCCGGGCTATCTGACCCCGCTGCTGCTCTTCATCGGGATGGGCGCGGTGTCGGCCCTCGTGCTCGCACTCGACGGGCAGTGGACGCGTGGGCTCGTCGGTCTCAAGGTCGGATACTTCTGGATGCTCGGGGCGTCGGTCGTGTTCCTCGCACCGCTGACGCGCCGTGATCGCGACCGTGTCGTCTCGATCCTGATGATCACCGGCCTGTTCACCTCGGTGCTCGGGCTCGTCCAACAGCGGATCCCCGCCGAACGGCTCGTGGAGCTGGGCTACGAGTACGACGTCAACATCCGTTTCACCGGTGGCTTCGTGCGATCGATCTCGAGCTTCCCCACACCCTTCAATTTCGCGTTCTTCCTGACGCTCGTGCTCCTGATCGGCACGGCGGTCTCGCTCGAGGATCCGAAGCGACCTCGCAGCGTCGGCTTCTTCGCCACCTCGCCGATCCTGGCATTGGCACTCGCGTTCACCTTCGTGCGCGGTGCGTGGTTGGCGCTCGGTGTCGGGTTGCTCGTGCTCGCGGTGCGGCGGTACCGCGTGCTGTTGATGCCCGTCCCGTTCGCGTTGCTCGGCGTCTTGCTGCTCCCTGGCCAGTTCGGGACCTCGGCGTTCCAGTCGGAGAGCTTCAACGAGCGCACCGTGGGTTGGGGACAGAACCTCGACGAGCTGCTCAACGCGCCCTTCGGGCGCGGTCTCGGTACGACCGGCGCGTCGGCCGAGAAACTGGCCGACGTCGCCGGGTTGAAGTTCGCCGACGTGTACCAACCCGACAATCAATACTTCAAGGTCGTCTACGAGATCGGCGTTCCCGGCCTGTGGATCTTCGTGCTGTTGTTCGTCGCCATGATCCTCACGATCCGTCGCCTCGAACCGCGGCTGTCCGGCGACGATCTCGGGCTCGCGTTGGGCTTCGGGGCGAGCATCGTCGGGGCGATGGCCGCGTCGCTGGTCGCCACGTGGCTCGAGATCTTCCCCAACGACTTCTACCTGTGGTTCCTCCTCGCGGTGATCGTCACCGCCACTGACTCGCGCGCGGGAGATCCGGTCGCGGGTGATCCCGCCTTGCCCGCCGCGCTCGTGCCCGAGCCACGCGGGGCCTGAGGCGCCGAGCCCGTGGCCCCGATCCTGTTGAACGCGGTCGCGCTGTTCGCCGGCGGCTCCGGCGTGCAGACCTACACCCATGAACTCGTCGCGGCCCTGCCCGATGCGGCGCCCGCCCAACCGTTCGCAGCCATGATCGACGCCGAGGCCGCAGGGCTGCTCCCTTCACAGATCGCGCCGCGCGTGGTCCGTGCCGACTCGGGTTGGCGCCGCAAGTTGCTCGGTATCCGCTCGGTGCGCGACGCGGCGTTGGTGCACGGGCTCGATGTCGACGTCCCATGGTCGAGCACGGTGCCGCGGGTCGCGACGGTGCACGACCTGTCGCTCTTCGACACCCCGTGGGCCACGTCGAAGCTCGGCGGTGTCGTGAAGCGCCGCCTCACGGCGCGCGCGTGCAAGTCGGCCGAGGCGGTGATCGCGGTGTCGACGTTCACCGCGGAGCGCATCGCCCAGCGGTTCGGTCGTGACGCGACCGTGGTGCACGAAGCGCCCCGTGCTCGCTTCCGGCCACCGGTTCCGGACGCGATCGAGGCGGTTCGTGCGCGGCTGCGGCTCCCGGAGCGGTTCGTGCTCCATCTCGGCAACCTCGAACCGCGCAAGGACGTCGCGACGCTCGCGGCGGCGTGCGATGCCGCCGGCGTACCGCTCGTGCTGGCGGGAGGCGCGATCCGCACGGTCGATGTGCCGCGCGGCGCCACCGCGCTCGGCTACGTCGCCGACGACGACCTCCCGGCACTGTTCGCGGCCGCCACCGTCGTGGGCTACGTGTCGCGCTACGAGGGCTTCGGTTTGCCGCCGATCGAGGCGCTCGCGTGCGGCGCCGTCGTGATGGCCACCCGGGTCGGCGCGCTCGCCGAGGTCGCTCCCGAAGGGATCGAGTTCGTCGCGATCGGCGACATCGACGCCCAGGCCCGCGCGCTCCGTGAGTTGTTCCACGATGTAGCCCGCGGCGAAGCGCTGCGGACCAAGGGGCTCGTGGAGGTGTCGCGGCTCTCGTGGGCCCGCGCTGCCCGCGAGACCGTCGACGTGTACCGAAAGTTCGTCACCGTGCCCGCAGCCCCGAGTCCCTCGGCCTGAGTGCGCCGCGGCCGTCGGGCCCCGCGCGGTCAGCGGCTCGGTCGGGGTGTGCGGTCACTCGGTACGTGGAAAGCGTGCGTCGATCGCGTCGGCGATGCGGGCGGCGGCGTCGCCGACCCCGTAGGGTGAGTCGAGCCCGGCGATGCGCGCGTGCTCGCCCGCCACGTCGCCGAGCAAGCGGCGGGCGATCGCGCCGATCGCCTCCGGGTCGGGAGCGAGGTGGGCGAAGGTGTCGATCACCTCGGGCCGCTCGGTCGACCGGCGCGCGACCACCACGGGGCGACGCAACACGCTGGCTTCTTCTTGGACGCCGCCGGAGTCGCTGACACAGATCGCGCACGCGCCGAACAAGGCGAGGAACTCCTCGTGGGGCAGCGGTTCGAGCACGCGCACCGCGCCGCGGGGCGCGACCGCGTCGAGGCGCGCGGTCCGCGGGTGGAGCGGGAGCAGCACCGGCAGCCCGAGGTGATCGAGGACGTCGAGCAGTGCGGTGAAGCGCGGGGGGTCGTCGACGTTCTCGGGTCGATGGAACGTTGCGAGTACGTATGCGTCCGCGGTGACGCCGTACCGGCCGAGCACCCGAGCCGTGGTCGCTGGGTCGGGCCGCAACCGCTGCAGCGCGTCGACGACGGTGTTGCCGGTGACGACGATGCGATCGTCGGGAATGCCCTCGGCGAGCAGGTGATCGCGGGCGATGGTGGTCGGGGCACAGGCGAGGCTCGCGAGGTGGTCGACGATGCGGCGGTTGTGCTCTTCGGGCATGGCCCGGTCGTCGCTGCGCAGACCTGCCTCGACATGCACGATCCCGAGGCCGGCGATTCGCGCGGCGAGCGCGCCGCCGAGCGTGGAGTTGGTGTCGCCGTGCACGACGACGACGCGCGGCGGTTCGGCGACGAAGCGTCGGGCCAGCGTGGTCGCGAGGTCGCGTACCTGCGACGTCCGGGTCGCCCCCCCGACCGTGAGCTGGAGGTCCGGGGCGCGCATCCCGAGCGCCGCCGAGAATTCGGCAGCCAGCGCGGGGGAGAAGTGCTGTCCGGAGTGGATGATCACGGCGTCGTCGAGGCGATCGAGCAGCGGCGCGAGCTTCACAGCCTCGGGTCGCGTCCCGAAGACGACGGCGATGCGGCCCGAGCTGCGGGAGGGGTTCGACACGACCCCGGCAGCGTACGACCCGAGATCGTGGTGGGTGACGTCGGCCACACTCGACACCGACGGTCGATGCCGGCGGCGGATCCGACACCGGGCGGGTGACACCGGCCGCGACCGCGGGTAGAATCCTGCCACTCTCCGTGGCATGGGTTCACTGAACGGGGAGGGAACCCGGTCAGACGAGCGAACGGCGGAGTGGGAGGCGTGGTGTCGAACGGTGCGCAGCGCGCCCCGCGGTCAGGTGATCCCGGCCTACCGTCCGACCAGGACGCGAGCGGCCGGTCGTTCGACGACGCCGAAATCGCCGCGCTGGCCGAGGTGGTCCGTTCCGGCACGCTGACGAGCACCAAGGGCAAGCAGGTCGCGGCGTTCGAGCAGGCGGTCGCCGACCGCTTCGGCGTCGGCCACGCCGTCGCCTGCTCCTCGGGGACGGCCGCGATCCACGCGGCACTCGTCGCACTCGATCTCGAACCCGGCGACGAGGTCGTGACGACCGCGATCACCGACATGGGCGCGCTCGCCCCGATCCTCTACCAGGGCGCGATCCCCGTGTTCGCCGATGTCGATCCGCAGTCGTTGCTCGTCACCGCGGGCACCGTTCGCGCGGCGATGTCGTCACGGACGCGCGCGATCGTTGTCACGCACCTGTTCGGTGCCCCTGCGGAGGTCGCGGCGATCCGGTCGTTCGCGGAACCGCTCGGGATCGCCGTGATCGAGGACGCCGCACAGGCCTGGTTGGCCGAGTCGCAGGGTCGCCTCGTGGGAACGATCGGCGATCTCGGCTGCTTCTCGATGCAGCAGGGCAAACACTTCACGACCGGTGAAGGCGGGATGGTCGTCACCGACGACGCGGCGATCGCGCGGCGGGTGCGGCTGTGGGTCAACAAGGCGTGGCCGTACGGCGAGGCCGCACCCGACCACGAGTTCCTCGCGCTCAACGCCCGCCTGAGCGAACTCCAGGGCGCGGTCGGTCGTGTTCAGTTCGCCAAGCTCGACGCGATGGTCGACGCACGCGTCGCGACCGCGACCGCACTCGCGAACGCGCTGGCAGGGCTCCCCGGCGTCGGCTCCCCGCACGTCGCCGCCGGTGATCGGCACACCTTCTGGAAGGTCGCACTCGACATCGACCCGGCGCTCGTCGCGGGCGGAACCGCCGGGCTCGCGGCGGAACTCCGACTCGACGGCGTGGCATCGGCGCCGCGGTACATCCGCCAGCCCGCATTCGCGACGAAGGTCATTCGTGAGCAACGCACGTTCGGGACGAGCCGTTGGCCGTTCACGCTCGCGCGGCCCGAAGCGCTCGACTATTCGCCCGCCCGGTATCCGGGGACCTACGCCGGACTCGATCGAGTGCTCGTGCTGCCCTGGAACGAGCGGTACTCGTCGGCACATGTCGACCGGGTCGCCGCGGCGATCATCGACGCGGTCGCGCGGCTCGGAGTGTCTGCATGACCGCGCGACGCGTCGCGCTGATCGGGGCGGGCGGCATCGCCCAGACCTACTTGCGGCTGCTCGGACAGGCGCGCGCCGACGAGATCGTGCTCGCCGCGGTCGTCGACATCGACGAGACGGCGGCCGAACGAGCGGCGCGGCCCTTCGCCGTTCCCGCTTTCACGAGCCACGCGCTCGCGCGCGACTCGGTCGATCTCGACGCCGTCATCGTGTGCACGCCACCGGTCACGCACGCCACGATCGCGTCGGACTTTCTCCGCGTCGGTGTTTCGGTGCTCTGCGAGAAGCCGCTCACGCTCGACGCCGCCGCGGCCCGCTCGCTCGTCGCCGAGGCGCGCAGTTCGGCGGCCCTCCTGTCGATGGCCGCGAAGTTCCGGTTCGTCGCCGACGTCGCCGAGGCGCGCCGACGCCTGCTCGACGGCGAGATCGGCGAGGTCGTCCAGGTCGACAACACGTTCGCGGCCGTCGTTCCGATGGAGCACCGTTGGACCGCCGACCGCGCAGTCGCCGGGGGCGGTGTGATCATCGACAACGGCACCCATTCGGTCGACCTCGTCCGTTGGTTCGCGGGCCCGATCCGCGAGGTGATGGCGGTCGAGGGGCCGCGCCAACAGGGCCTCGAGGTCGAGGACAACGCACAACTCCTCACGCGGAGTACCTCGGGTGCGACGGGCCGCATCGATCTGTCGTGGAGTCTCGCGATCGACGAGCCGTGGTACCTCCGGGTGCACGGCACCGATGGCGCGATCGACATCGGCTGGCGTGAATCGCGGCTGCGCACGGCCGGGAACGACTGGCGGCGGTTCGGTCGCGGCTACGACAAGCTCGCGGCGATGGGCGAGCAGCTCCGCAACTTCGTGGCGGCCGTCGACGGCCGCGAACCACTCGCCGTCGGTACCGACGACGCGATCGCGTCCGTCGAGGTCATCGAGGCCGCGTATCGATCGCTCGGCACGCAATCGTTCGTGCCGGTCGCACCTCCGAAGCCGCGCGTCGAGCTCGCCTCGTGACCGCGGCGATCCATTCGAGCGCGGTCGTGCACACGACGGCGCGGGTCGAAGCAGGCGTGGCGATCGGCGCACGGACCACCGTGTGGGACCACGTGCATCTCCGCGGCCCCGGTACCACGGTCGGGTGCGACTGCATCATCGGCGAGAAGACGTATCTGGCCCCCGGCGTCGTCGTCGGTGACCTCGTGAAGCTCAACGCGATGGTGTATCTGCCGACCGGCGTTGTGCTCGACCGAGGCGTCATGGTCGGCGCGGGAACGGTCTTCACGAACGACCGCTACCCCCGCGCGACCGATCCCGACCTCGTCGCCCTGCAAACGAGCGAACCCGGCGCCGACACCCTCAACACCTTCGTCGGTGCGGGTGCAACGATCGGTGCCGGCTGCACGATCGGTTGCGGTCTCGCCATCGGGCGGTTCGCGATGGTCGGCATGGGCTCGGTCGTGACGCGCGACGTCCCCGATCACCACCTCGTCGTGGGGAACCCGGCGCGGTCGATCGCGATCGTCTGCCGCTGCGGCGAACCGATCCGCCGGCTGGCCGCGGGCGCGCGCAACGCGATCACGGCCGGTGAACTGGCGTGCCCTCGGTGCGCCCGCCGGTACGACGCGCGCGGCGGTACGGTCACCGAACTGTGAGCCCACCGACCCCGCCGTCCGCCTCCCGCTCGGTGGCGGTGGTCGGCGGTGGGATGCTCGGCGTCGCCCTCGCCCTGCGGCTGAGCGGCGCCGGCCGGTCGGTGACTCTGTTCGAGTCGGGGCCGGCGCTCGGTGGTCTCGCCGCAACGTGGCGTCTCGGCGACCTGACCTGGGATCGCTACTACCACGTGACCCTCGCCGGCGATCGCGAGACCCGGGCGTTGCTCGCGGAGGTCGGCATCGGCGATCGCTTCCGGTCGGTGCCGACGAGCACGGGGTACTGGGACGGCGCGCGGGTCTGGCCCGCAGCCACGGTCCGCGAGTTCTTCGCCCTGCCGGGCCTCGGCCCGATCGCCAAGCTCCGGATCGGCGCCACGATCTGGGTCAACGCGCGTCGGCGCGCTTGGCGTCGCATCGAACGGGTCGCCGTCGGACCGTGGCTGCGGCGTTGGTCGGGGCCGGCCGCGACCGAGCGATTCTGGGAGCCGCAGCTCCGAGCGAAGCTCGGCGACGAGCACGGCGACGTCGCGGCCTCGTTTCTCTGGGCGACCTTCCGACGGCTCGACGGCGCGCGGCGCGGTGCCGCGAAGCGTGAGCAGATGGGTCGCGTCGAAGGGGGATACGCGGCGGTCCTCGGTGCGGCGGCGGCCGAGCTCGCCGCGCGCGGTGTCGTCGTGCACACCGAAGCGTTGGTCGAGGAGGTCGCGGTCGATCCGACACGGGTCGGGGTGCGGCTCGCGGGCGCGAACGAGCGTGTGGAGTTCGCGTTCGACGATGTCGTGATCACGGCCGCCGCTCCGATCGCGGCGCGCCTGCTCGATGGCGTCGACGGTGCTGCGGCGCGGCGGTTCGCGGCGGTGCGCACGATGGGAGTCGTGTGCGCCTCGGTGCTGCTCGACCGACCGCTCAGCCCGCACTACCTGACCTACCTCGCGGTTCCGTCGCCGCTCACCGCGGTCGTCGATATGAGCGCGCTCGTCCCGGTCGCCGACCTGCGCGGGCGCGGGCTCGTGTACCTCCCGCGCTATCTCCCCTCCGACGATCCGGGGTTCGACATCGCCGACGACGAGCTCCGGTCGACCTGGCTCACCGCGCTCGGGTCGGTGTATCCCGAGCTGGCCGAGCGCAACGTCGAGGCGTTCGCCGTGGCACGCGCTCGGCACGTCTTCGTGGTGCCGCGCACGCGTGCCTCGCAGGTCGTTCCGCCGTTGACGACCGCGGCGCCCGGCGTGCACGTGGTGAACAGTTCCCATCTCGTCCACGCCACGCTCAACGTCGACGAGACGGTCGGTCTCGCCAACTGGGCGGCCGACGAACTCGTCACGCGCGGCCGGATCGACGTGGATCGTCTGGTGTCGCGAGGATGACCGTCGTGCGCACCCGACCGGCTGCGACCCTGTCGCTCGATCTCGACAACGAATGGTCGTATCTCAAGACGCACGGTGATGCGTCATGGGTGGAGCTCCCTTCGTACCTCGATCGCGCGGTGGACCACGGGCTCGCGCTCTGTTCGGCGCTCGACGTGCGCATCACGTGGTTCGTCGTCGGGCAGGACGCGGCGATCGACGCCCACCGCGAGTCGCTGGCCCGTCTCGTGGCCGCGGGCCACGAGGTCGGCAATCACTCCTATCACCACGAGCCGTGGATCCACGCTGCCGATCGCAGCGCCGTCGCAGTCGAATTGGATCGCGCCGAAGATGCGATCGAGCTCGCGACCGGAATCCGTCCCGACGCGTTCCGTGGTCCCGGGTACGCGATGTCGCCGGTGCTGCTGCACGAGCTCGCGCGACGGGGATACCGCTACGACGCATCGTCGCTGCCGACGATCATCGGCCCGCTCGCTCGCGCGTACTACTTCCGCCGGACGCGACTCGACACGCACCAACGCGCCGAACGCGCCGCGCTCTTCGGCTCCTGGCGCGACGCTCGGCGGCCACTGCGCCCCTACCGTTGGAAGACCGCTCCGCGCGCGCTGCTCGAGCTCCCGGTCACCGTGGTGCCGGGAGCACGGGTGCCGTTCCACGTGTCGTACGTGCTGTACCTCGCGGCGCGCTCGCAGCGCCTCGCCCGCGCCTAGTTCGTCACGGCGCTCGGGCTGTGCAAGGCCGCGCATGTCGCTCCGTCGATCCTCCTGCACCCGCTCGATCTGCTCGGCGGCGACGAAGTGCAGTCGCTCGCGTTTTTCCCGGCGATGGGGATGCGCGGGGCCGACAAACGCGACTTCGTCGAGACGATCCTCGCCGCGTTCGTCGCCGAATTCGATGTCGGCCCGTTGCGCGAATTCGCGGCGACGTTCGACGCGGTCGATCTCCCTCTGCGCGATCCCGGCGTGCGCGTCGCCCACGATTCGAACCCGTCGTGAGCGCGGGTGCGCGCGGCAACTCGGCGGCGGTACCCGAGATCTCGGTCGTCGTGCCGGCCTACGACGAAGGCGCGCTTCTCGAGGCGAACCTCGCGGAGATCCACTCCACCTTGTCGGCCGCGGGACCGTCGTTCGAGATCGTGGTCGTCGACGACGGGAGCGCCGACACCACCCGCGCGATCGCAGACCGGGCCGCGGCCGCTCATTCGGAGATCTCGGTGGTCGCGCACTCCGAGAACCGAGGGCTCGGGGCGGCGTTGCGATCGGGGTTCATGGCCGCGACCGGCGAGATCGTGGTGGCGCTCGACGCGGACCTCACCTACGACCCGGGTCACGTGATCATGCTGGTCGACGCGCTCGAGGGCACGGCCGCCCGGATCGCGGTGGCGTCGCCGTATGCCCGCGGCGGCCGGGTGAGCGGCGTTCCGTCGCACCGCATCGCGTTGTCGCGGGTCGCGAACCGCTTGCTCGCTCGGCGCTACGGGCTGGCGACCACGACCGGAATGGTTCGTGCGTATCGCCGCGAGTTCCTCCGCGACGCGCTCGCCGATGTCGGCGACGACGACCTGCTGTTCGGGTTACTGCGAGCCGCGGCGCGCCCCGACGACGTCGTCGAGGTCGCCGCACATCTCGACTGGACGCGCGTGCCGGGGCGAGTCTCGAAGCGGCGGACCCGAGACTCGATCCGGGCCGTGGTGCGCGCGCTGCGCACGCCACGGCGATCGGGCCGGGCCTGAACCTCAGAACTCGGCGGGCGGGCGACGCACGCGGTCGCGACGGTCGCGTTCGTCGGCGGGCAGCAGATGGTCGTGCTCGGGCCGCCAGTCGCCCGAACGCGACACCAACGCCGGAAGCACCGTCCTCGTCGTGCGGGCACCGCGTCGTGCGAGCGCACCGAACGCGCACAGCGCGACTGCCAGGGTGAACAACACGACACTGCCGGTGCCCGTGACCGCGAGTCGATCCGGTTCGGCATCGGCGGAACTCGCCCCGGCGCCCGTCGGGGTGATGACCGCCGGGGGGGTGCCGTTCGGCACGGTGCTGGCGGGCACGGTCGGGGCCGCGCCTTCGACGTGCACCGCGATCTGGCCGGTCATCGACTCGAAGTAGGCGTCGCGGAAGGTCGTCGGGGCCTCGCCGACCGTGAAGAAGTACGAATCGCCCGGCTCGAGCGTGCCGGAGTCGAACGTGCCGTCGCCGGCCACCACCCGGTGCGCGACGTCGCCGCGGTTCTCGAACGAGATCGTTGCCCCGGGCGCCGCCGCGACGGTGCTGGGCGAGAAGTAGTAGTCCTCGATCGCGACCACCACGGTGTCGGCCCGGGCGAAGGTCGCCGGGTGGCCGACGAACAGCGCCGTCGCGCCGACGACGAGTGCGGCGAAACCGACCCGCGGGAGCCGCCGGTGAGATCGTCGGGAGCTTCGCCGGGGCACGCCGCCAGCCTAACGACCGGGCGTGCCCGCGAACCATCGGGCGGGTCGAGGACCCGGCCGTACACTCGGCTCCGGAGGAGGGGTGCCATGTTGATCGCGATCGGATCGGATCACGCCGGGTTCGCGCTGAAGTGCCATCTCGTCGCGGCGCTCGGCGCGCGCGGCCACCGCGTCGCCGATCTCGGCACCGACAGTGAGGCATCGGTCGACTACCCGCCGATCTGCGCCGCCGTCGGCCGCGAGGTCGCGGCCGGGCGCGCCGAGTTCGGCATCGTGCTCGGCGGCAGTGGTCAGGGCGAACAGATCGCTGCGAACAAGGTGCGCGGGGTGCGCGCCGCGCTCTGCAACGACCTGTACACCGCTCGGATGGCGCGTGCGCACAACGACGCGAACGTGCTGGCCATCGGTGGTCGCATCGTGGCCACAGGCCTCGCCGACGAGATCCTCGACGTGTTCCTCACCACCGAGTTCGAGGGCGGCCGGCACGCTCGCCGCGTGCAACAGATCGCCGCGATCGAATCCACACCGGACCAGACCGACACGCCCGCCGAGACCGCCGTGCCCGACGAGCAGGGCCGAGAGAAAGGGTGACGCCACCATGACGACGCCGCTCGAAGCATC
>SXJQ01000331.1 GCA_005779345.1 Actinomycetota bacterium | reverse complement strand
GCGTCGATCGCGTCGCCGAGGCCTGCTTCGCTCGGTTCGGGCCGCACCCCGCATTGCTCGCGGCGGCGATGATCTTCGCGTCGCACCTCGACGTGGCGCGTGCGCTCGCGTGGACCGCGCGCATCGCCGATGCCGGCGGAAACGGGAACCCCGCGCTCGATCGTGCCGAGAGCGCCGCGGTCGAGCGGGCCGAGCGAGTGTTGGCCGCCGCGGCAGGTGCAGTGCTCGACGAGCCACGTGGCAGGGCCGCGCTCGAGGCCGCAGCTCACGACCTGGCCGACGATGCGGTCGGGACACTTGCCGGCGAGGTCCTCGCGATCAACCGCGACGTCGCCGACAGTTACGTGGTCGCGGTCGCGACCACGACGCCGAGGTGCCTCGCGCTCGCGGCGGTGCTGTGCGAACACGGCTTCACCGAACCTGCACTCGCGGTGCTCGTCCACGGCCTCACCCTCCCGGAGGCCGACGACCTGCGCCCGGACCGGTTCGACCTCTTGGTTCCGCTGCGCGCCAGGGTGGTGCTCGCCGCGTTCGCGGAGGCCGCGGGCGACGACGAGATCGCCGCGATCCTGCGGTCGGTGCGGTGAACGGCGCCGCGCCCGCGATCGAGATCGGGTCGCGCACGGTCGGAGGCGACGCGCGGTGCTACGTGATCGCCGAGGCCGGCGCGAACCACAACCGCGACCTCGACACCGCGCGCCGACTGTGCGACGTGGCAGCCGACGCCGGCGCCGACGCGGTGAAGTTCCAGACGTACTCGGGCCGCGCGCTGTACTCCACGAAGACGCCGCGCTTCGCCTACCTCGGCGAACTCGGCGACCGACCGATCCACGAGCTGCTCGACGACCTCGCCTTGCCGCGCGACTGGCAGCCGATCCTCGCCGAACACTGCCGTGGGCTCGGGATCGAGTTCTTGTCGTCGCCGTTCGATCGCGACGCCGTCGACGAACTCGACGCGATCGGCGTCGCGGCCTTCAAGATCGCGAGCTTCGAGCTGGTCGACCTGCCGTTCATCCGCTACGTGGGGAGCAAGGGGCGCCCCATCGTCCTGTCGACCGGCATGGCGACGATCGGCGAGATCGACGAAGCCGTGCGCGCCGCGCGCGAGGGCGGTGCCGATCAGATCGCGCTCTTGCAGTGCGCTTCGTTGTATCCGTCGCCGCCGGAGATCATGAACCTCCGTGCGATCGGTGCGCTGCGGTCGGCATTCGGCGTGCCCGTGGGCCTCTCGGATCACACGACCGGCGTGCACATCGCCGCGGCAGCGACCGCGCTCGGCGCGAGCCTCATCGAGAAGCACTTCACGCTCGATCGTTCGCTCCCCGGACCCGACCATCCCTTCGCAATCGAACCCGACGAGCTGCGAACGCTCGTCGCGCACGTACGCGACGTGGAGGCGGCGCTCGGCGACGGGCTGAAATGCGGTCCGTCGTCGGCGGAGGCGGAGGAGATGTACGCGAAGGCCCGGCGCTCGGTCGTCGCGGCGACTGCGATCGCGGCCGGAACCACGGTGACGGCCGAGATGCTCACGGTGAAGCGGCCCGGGTACGGCATCGCGCCGAGGTTCCTCGACGCCGTCGTCGGCAGGGTCGCCGCGGTCGACATCGACGACGACGAGGTCGTCACCTGGGAGATGCTGTGACCGTCCTGCTGGTGTTCGACGAGGGACCCGGCCGCGGACTCGGGCACCGCCGCCGGTGTGCCGTGATCGCAGGTGCGCTGCGGGATCGTGGCCTCGACTGTGTCGAGCTGCCCCTCGGTGGGTCGGTCGATGCGCCGATCGTGGTCGTCGACTCCTACGTGGCGCGGGCCGACGATCGGAGTCGATTCCGTGCCGGTCGCGTGATCGCGCTCGACGACCTCGCTCGCGACCTCGACGTCGCGGTCGTGATCGACCCGGCGCCCGGCGCCTCGACCGCGCCGCACCGACGCGCGGGTCGCGTGCTCGCCGGCGCCGGCTACGCCCTCGTCGATCCCGCGGTGCGCGCACTGCGTGCCGTGCAGCACGATCGACCGGATCGCGAACCGACGACGCTGCTCGTCGCGACGGGCGCGGCCGATCGCGAAGGCGTCGGGGTCGCGATGGCCGCGGCGCTCGCCGACTCCGAACTCGGTCTGGCGGTACGGCTCGTGGTCGGGCCGTGGGGCGCGCGCCCCGCTGCGGGTCGGGGTGGGCGCGGCGATGTCGAGATCGTCGAGCGGCTCGACGGACTCGCCGGCGAGCTCGCGAGGGCCGACATCGTGGTGACCGCCGCGGGCGTGACGCTGCTCGAAGCGATGTGTCTCGGACGCCCGACGGTCGCGGTCGCGACCGCGGTCAATCAGCGTGGCAACCTCGACGGCGTGCTCGCCGCGGGAGCGGCGCTCGGCGCGACGCCCGACCGGGTGGTCGAAGCGGTCGCACGCCTGGTGGCGGACCCGCCGTTGCGACGGCTGCTCGCCGACACGGCGTCGGCGTTGATCGACGGGCGCGGCGCCGACCGCGTCGCCGACGTGATCGCCGAACTCGCGGTGCAGGTCGCGGCATGAGCGTCACGTGTGTGATCCAGGCGCGCACCGGATCCACGCGACTGCCGGGCAAGGTGCTGATGGACGTCGCCGGTCGGCCGATGCTCGGCTTCATGCTCGATCGACTGGCCGATCTCGCGGTCGATCACCTCGTCGTCGCCACGAGCACGCTGTCGCGCGACGATCCGATCGAGGCCGTTGCCCGCGACGCGGGGGTCGCCGTGGTGCGGGGTTGCGAGGCCGACGTGCTCGCGCGGTTCGCGACGGCGCTCGACGAGTTCCCGGCGACCGATGTGGTGCGGCTCACCGCGGACTGTCCGCTCACCGACCCGGCGATCGTCGAGGCGGTCGTCGCACGGCATCGCGCGACCGGCGCCGCGTACACGAGCAACGTGCTGCCGCGGACCTTCCCGAAGGGACTCGACGTCGAGGTGATCATGGCCGACGCGCTCCGAACCGCGGCGGTCGAGGCCGTCGACCCGGTCGAACGCGAGCACGTGACCCCGTTCGTCCAGCGGCGACCCGAACGGTTCCGGCTCGCGAACCTCCGCGCGCCCGCACCGCTCGGGCGCGAGTGGTGGACCGTCGACACGGCGGCCGACCTCGAACGCGTGCGGTCGGTGGTGGCGCGGGTCGGGAATCCCCGCGCGTCGTGGACCGAGATCCTCGCGCTCGTGGGGGTCGTCGCGGGCCCGGGTCCGGGCGAGCTGTGGCTGCGACCGGCCGACACCGGCGACAGCGAGCGGCTGTACGCGTGGCGCAACGACGCGGAGTCGGTGCGGTGGAGCGCGACGCCGTTGCCCGTCGAGCGATGCGATCACGAACGGTGGTTGCAGGCGGCGCTCGACGATGCCGGCCGCAGGATCTGGATCGGCGAGGTCGACGGGGTGGCGGTCGGGCAGGTGCGCGTCGACGTGCGCGCCGGGATCGCGACGGTGAGCATCAGCGTGGATGCCGAGCACCGCGGACACGGTGCCGGCGGCGCGATGTTGCGGGCGCTGCGCCACGAGTTGCTCGGCGACGCGCAGACGGTCGGCATGCGCGCGCTCGTGCATCCGGCGAACGTCGCGAGCCTCCGGAGCTTCACGAGGGCGGGTTTCGACGAAGCGGGGGTCGACCCCGGCACCGGATTCCTCGTCCTCACGTGCCCTCGCACGGGGTCGTGACCGGACCCGCCGGCGCGTCGATGGCTGGCGGCGGGTCGGGGAATGCCGATAGAGGAACCATGACGGTCTCGGATCTCCCCGCGCGCCCGCCGCGCCCGGCGGCCCGTCCGCGGGGCAACGGCGCACCCCGACACATCCGCTACTGCACGCGGTGCGTGATGCCCGAGACGCGTCCCGACATCCTCTTCGACGACGAGGGGGTGTGCTCGGCGTGCCGGCACTTCGAGCAGCGACCGAACGTGGACTGGGACGCGCGGCGCGCCGAGCTCACCGAGGTCGTCGCCGAGTACCGCAGCGCCGACGGGAGCCAGTACGACTGCGTCGTCCCTGTCTCCGGGGGCAAGGACAGCACGTACCAGGTGCTCGAGTTGCTCCGGCTCGGCCTCAACCCGTTGGCGGTCACCGCGAGCACGTGCTCGCTGTCGGCGATCGGACGGCGCAACCTCACGAACCTCCAGCGGCTCGGCGTCGACTCGGTCGAGGTGACGGTGAACCCGCTGATCCGCCGTCGGATCAATCGGCTCGCGCTGCGCCAGGTCGGCGACATCTCGTGGCCGGAGCACGTGACGATCTTCACCATCCCCGTGCGCATCGCGGTGCAGTTCGGTGTTCGGCTCATCGTGTGGGGCGAGAACAGCCAGAACGAATATGGCGGCCCCGCGACGGCGGCCGGCGACCGCGTGCTCAACCGGCGCTGGCTCGAGGAGTTCGGTGGGCTCATCGGGTTGCGGGTCGCCGACCTCGTCGGCACCGACGGCATCGAGCAGCGCCATCTGTTGCAGTACACCTATCCGAGCGACGACGACCTCGCCAGCGTGGGCGTGACCGGGATCTTCCTCGGTCACTACCTGCCGTGGGACGGGTACTCCAACGCGTTGCTCGCGCAGGCGCACGGCTTCGAGAGTTGGCCGACCCCCGTCGAGGGCGCGCTCCTCGGTTACGAGAACCTCGACAACCAGTTCCACGGGATCCACGACTACTTCAAGTTCTTGAAGTTCGGGTTCGGGCGGGCGACCGACCACGCGTGCATGCACGTGCGGCGCGGACGGCTGTCGCGCGCCGACGCTGTCGAGTTGATGAAGGTGCACGACGGCCGGTTCCCAGCGACGTACCTCGGCGTGCCGCTCACCGACCTGCTCGACCAGATCGACATCGGCGTCGAAGAGTTCCAGGCGATCTGTGACCGCTTCACGAACCGACGTCTGTTCGTCACCGGCCGCGATGGCGAACTCGACCGCGATCGGCACGGCAACCTCACGAAACTCAACTACGACAACGTTGCCGAGGCGACGCCCGCGTCGGTGCCCGACGCGGCACCCGAGCGCGCGGCGAGCTGAGCCAGAACGCGGAGGAGGCGGCGTGCAGCGCATCGCGATCGTGGATCACGGGCTCTGCAACGTCGACTCGATGTGGCGCGCGGTCGAGGAGTGCGGGGCGAAGGGCGACGTCACCTCCGACCCCGCCGACCTCGCGCACGCCGACAAGATCGTGCTCCCCGGCGTCGGCTCGTTCGCCGACGCGATGGACGTGCTCGTTCGCACCGGGCTCGCCGAGGCGATCCGCGAACACGTGGTCGTGAACGGCGTTCCGCTGCTCGGCGTGTGCCTCGGGATGCAGCTCCTCGCGAACGCCGGCACCGAGGTGCGGTCGACCGCGGGCCTGGGTCTGATCGACGCCGACGTCGTTCGGCTCGTCCCCGGCGGGACCGGCGCGATCGGAGCGACCGGCGCGACCTGCGCGACCGACCGGGCCGAGCGCATCCCCCACGTCGGCTGGAACGAGGTCGACCCGCGGTTCGATCACGCCGTGTTCGCCGGGATCCCGGCGGGTGCCGACTTCTACTTCGTGCACAGCTACCACGTGCGCTGCAACGACCCGTCCGACGTGCTCGCGACGACCCCGTACTGCGGAGGCTTCACGTCGGCGGTCGCCCGCGGGCGGATCGTCGGCACGCAGTTCCACCCCGAGAAGAGCCAGGTGCACGGGCTGCGCCTGCTCCGGAACTTCGTGGCGTGGTGACGCGCATGACGATGCGAGCAGCGAGCCGAGCGGCGAGGATCGATCCCCGGTGTTGAAGGCGCGGGTCATCCCGACGTTGTTGTACCGCGACTTCACCCTGGTGAAGGGTGTGCGGTTCGACAGCCGCCGCGTCGTCGGCAGCCCGGTGCAGGCCGTCCAGGTTTACAACCTGCGTAATGTCGACGAGCTGATCTTCCTCGACGTGCGGGCGACGCTCGACGAGCGGCGACCCGACTTCGCGCTGATCGACGAGATCGCTGATCACTGCTTCATGCCCCTGTGCGTCGGTGGGGGCGTGCGCGATGTCGACGACGTCCGCGAGCTCCTCGCGGTCGGGGCCGACAAGGTCGCGCTCAATACCGTCGCCGTCGAGGCACCCGAGGTCGTGCGGGCCGCGAGCGATCGGTTCGGCGCGCAATGCGTGGTGGTCGCGATCGACACGCAGCGCGACGGTCATGGAACACCGACGGTTCGGATCGCCTCGGGGACCCACGACACCGGCTTGGATCCGGTCGCATGGGCGAAGGAGGTCGAGTCGCTCGGCGCCGGCGAGATCCTGCTCCAGTCGATCGACCACGACGGAGTGATGGAGGGCTACGACCTCGAGACGATCCGCCGCGTCAGCGACGCGGTCGGCGTCCCCGTGATCGCGAGCGGCGGCGCGGGCGAGTTCGGCCACCTCCTCGCTGCGTTCGTCGACGGTGGGGCGACCGCCGTCGCCGCCGCCTCGATGTTCCACTTCACCGAGCAGACCCCGATGGAGGCCCGCGAGTTCCTCGGAGCCCACGGCCTCCCCGTCCGCGCGTGACCTCGTTCAGGCGGCGGTTCGGGTGGCGCCGAGGATCCGCGTGAGGACCTCGACCACCGTGTCCTGGTCGCGCTTGGCCAGCGTCGGATACAGCGGCAGCGACACCAGGCCCGCGTAGACGCGTTCGGTCTCGGGGTACTCCGACGGCGACACCTGGAGATCCGCGTAGATCGGATGCCGATAGATCGGCACGTAGTGGACCTGCACGCCGATCCCGGCCGCCCGCATCTCGCCGAACACACGACGGCGGTCAGGAACGAGCACGGGGAAGAGGTGGTACGCGTGCTTCCACCCGTCGGGCGCGATCGGCGGCAGCGTGATCCGGTCGTCGCCGCGCAGCAACTCCCGGTAGCGACCGGCGAGCGTGTTGCGCATCGCCACGAAACTGCCGAGCCGTTGGAGCTGGCTGATGCCGAGCGCGGCCTGGAGGTCGGTGAGCCGGTAGTTGTAGCCCAGCTCGTCGATCTCGTAGTACCAGTCCCCGTGCTCGGGCTTGCG
>SXJQ01000330.1 GCA_005779345.1 Actinomycetota bacterium | reverse complement strand
GTCCCGCTCGTCGCCGACAGCCCGGTCCTGCGCGCCCACCTCGCGCCGGGCGACCGCACCGGCACCGCAACCCTGCTCGCGCCCGGCCACCGCGCGGTGCGCGTGCAGGCGGCCGACGGGTTGCGCCCGCCGGTCGGAGCGGCCGTCGACGTGCTCGCGAGCCTCGACCCGGGCGTGACGATCGCCGGTTCCGACGCTCCGACCCTCACCGTCGCGTCGGGCGCACGCGTACTCGCCACCGACGGCGGACGCGACGGCATGCCGGTCGGCGTGGTGCTCGAGGTCACCGTCGAGGAGGCCTCCCGCCTAGCCTTCGCCACCGCGAACGGCATCATCACGCTCGCGCTCGCACCCCCGGAGGACGCGTGTTGCACCGACGTGCAGTCTCGAGCCGACGTGTCCGCTGGATCCTCGTCGCCGCCGGGCTCACCGGAATCGCTCTCGCTGCCCTGAGCGCCGCAGGCCCCGCATTCGCGACCGACGGCACGACGGCGAATGCGGCCGCGGCGGCACTCCCCGCATGGAAGGCCGTGATCCTCGGGCTCGTCGAGGGCATCACCGAGTACCTGCCGATCAGCTCGACCGGGCACCTGCTCGTCGCCGAGCACCTCCTCGATGTCGGCACCTCGTCGGCGACCGAGGGCGCCGCCGATACCTACGTCGTCACGATTCAGGCGGGCGCGATCCTCGCGGTGCTCGTCCTCTACCGCCACCGGATCGGCGACATCGTCCAGGGCCTGTTCGGCCGCTCGGCAACGGGCCGGCGCGTCTTGGTCGCGCTCGCCGTCGCCTTCGTCCCCGCCGCGGTCACGGGCCTGCTGTTCGACGACCTCATCAAGGATCGACTGTTGGCCCCGGTGCCCATCGCCGCGGCGTGGGTCGTCGGCGCGGCCGCGATCTGGTTCGTCGTCCCGCGCGTGCGGGCCGCGCACGGGCGGCCACTCGACGAGATCACGCTGCGGCACGCCGCGGTCATCGGCGGCTGCCAGGTGCTCGCGCTGTGGCCGGGGACGAGCCGCAGTCTGGTCACGATCATCGCCGCGCTCGCGGTCGGGCTGTCGATGATGGCCGCGGTCGAGTTCTCGTTCCTGCTCGGACTCCTCACCCTCACGGCAGCCACGTTCTACGACGGCGCCAAGAACGGCGGCGAACTCGTCGATACGTTCGGGGTCGCGACACCACTGCTGGGGCTGCTCGTCGCGTTCGTGTCGGCCGTCGTCGCGGTTCGGTGGATGGTCACGTACCTCGAACGCAAGGACCTCCGCGTGTTCGCGATCTACCGGGTCGTCGCCGCGGTCGCGACGATCGCGCTGCTCGCCGCGGGCGTGATCTGACACGTCGTGTCGCGCGCGTCGCGCGACACGTCGCCTCGCGGGTCACTCGTCGTCGCGATGCACCGTGTCGAGCGCGAACGCAGGCAGACACACCGCGAGGTATTCCGCGCCGTCGGGGGTCGAGTAGCGCACCCACTCGCCCTTGGGAGTGTGCACCGCCGACCCGGCCGGTACCTCGAGCGAACCCTCGCGATGCTCGACGTGCACGGTGCCCGCGAGCACGTAGGTGTACTCGTCGAACTCGGGGGTCTGGCCGGGTTCGACCCAACCGGCGGGCGAACGCATGTGGGCGATGCTGATGCCGTCGGTGCCGGTGTTGACGCGACCGACGACCTCGTCGATCAGCTTGGGCAGGTTCCCCGCCGCCGTGATGCGCGTCGGACTCGGGATCGGTCGGGGTGCCATTGGTAGCTCCTCAGCTCCCGCTCATCGTCATCTCGGCGATGAGCACGGTCTGGCCGGCGGTACTGCCCGGCAGGCGGGTCAGGTCGGATCCGATGTCGACGATGTCGAGCAGCATCCGCGGCAGCGTCGACGCGATCGTGACTTCGCGAACTGGTTCCGCGAACGCGCCGTCGCGCACGACCAGGCCCTCGGCGCCGACGGAGAAATCGCCGCTGATCGGGTTCGTGCCCGAGTGCAGTCCGCTCACCGACTGCACGTAGAGAGCGTCGCCGGCATCGGCGAGGATCTGCGCGGGCGACTTCGGACCGGATTCGAGCGCGAGCGCACGGATGCCGACACCGGGGGTGCTCTTGAAGCCGCCGCGGGTCGCCGAGCCGGTCGTGGCACAACCCGCGCGGCGCGCCGTCGCCGTGTTGTGCAGGAATCGTTGCAGCACCCCGTCGGCGACCAGCTCGTTGCGACGGCACGGCACGCCTTCGGCGTCGTGGGGCGTCGCGCCCATCATCGTCGGATCGGTCGGGTCGTCGACGAGCCGCACGCCCGGTGCCGCGATCTGCTCGCCCTCCCGCCCCTGGAACAACGACCGACCCTTGAGCATCGACTCGCCGTTGAACGCCGCCGACAGCACGCCGAGGAACGACGCGGTGACGAGCGGATCGAGGATCACCGCCAGCCTGCGACCCGGCACCTGGCGCGCGCCGAGCAAGCGCGTGGTGCGCTCGACCGCCATCGCGACGATGGCGTCGAGGTTGAGCTCGTCGAACGTGCGGCCCACGCTGAACCCGTAGCCCGACTGTGTCCGGTCACCCTCGCCCGCGAGCGCCGACGCGCTCGCCGAGCAGACCGTCCGGCGGAGCGACGCCTCGATGCCGTGCGAGTTCGCGAGCGCGGTCTCGACCGCGCCGTCGCCGTAGCTCGCCGACTCCACAGCGCGCAGGCGCGCGTCGGCGGCGCCGAGCACGCGGTCGAGTTCGAGCGCGAACGCGACCTTGGCCTCGGTCGGCACCGCGAGGAGGTCGTCGCGCCAGAGGTCGAGCCGGGCTCGCTCCACCCCGGCGACGTCGGCCTCGGTCGCCAGGCCGCTCCACTCGTCGGGCTCGGCGAACGTGGCGTTGTCGCGCGCGTCGGCGACGGTGTCGCGCACGACGTCGTCGTCGAGCGAGCCCGCCCACGCGAACCCCTGGCGACCGTTCGCGACGACGCGCACGCCGACGCCATCGATCCCCGCGACCGAGAGCGATTCGACGTGGCCGCCGAACACCTCGATGTCGGTCTCGCGAGTCCGCACCGCGAACGCCTCGATCTCCTCGCCCGGAGCTGCCGACGCCGCGATGCCGCGACACAACGCGAGCAGGTCGACCGGCTCGCGGCTCACGCTGCAGTCCCGCCGATGGTGAGGCCCCCGACGCGCAGCGTCGGCTGACCCGACGACACCGGCACGCTCTGACCGCTCTTGCCGCACATCCCGGTCCACGTCGCGAAGTCGTTGCCGATCGCGTCGATGTCGCGGAGCGCGGCGGGGCCGTTGCCGATGAGCTGCGCCGCGCGGATCGGTCGTGTGATCTTGCCGCCTTCGATCAGATAGCCCTCGGTGACGCCGAACACGAAGTCGCCGGTCGCGGTGTTGACCTGCCCGCCGCCGAGTTGCACGCAGTACACGCCGAAGTCGGTGTCGGCGATGATCGCTTCGGGATCGGTGTCTCCGGCAGCGAGGTACGTGTTGGTCATCCGCACCATCGGGAGTTCCTGATAGGTCTCGCGGCGACCGTTGCCACTCGACACCCGGCCCGCCTTCCGAGCGCGGACGAGATCCCACATGTAGTCGGTGAGGATCCCGTCGTCGATGAGCGTGTTGGACCGCGCCGGCTGACCCTCGTCGTCGATCGCGAACGTGCCCCACTCGCGGGCGAAGGTGCCGTCGTCGATCAGCGTGACGCCGGCGGCCGCAACGCGTTCGCCGACCTTGCCGGCGAACACCGACGCGTCACGTTCGACGAGGTCGGCCTCGAGGCCGTGGCCGCACGCCTCGTGGAACAGCACCCCGCCCGCGCCTCGCTTCAGCACGACCGGGACCTTGCCGCTCGGCGCGGGGACGCTGTCGAGCAGGGTGATCGCCTGCCGTGCGGCACGCCGCGCGATCTCGTCGACCGCGAACTCGTCGTAGAACTCGAAGCCCATCGTGCGACCCGGCGCGTCGTAGCCGGTCTGCATCCCGGCATCGCCCGACGCGACGGCCTGCACCGAGAAGCGCGTACGGATCCGATCGTCGCTCGCGATCAGCCCGTCGGAGTTCGCCACGAGGATGCGTCGGCGACCCTCGGCGTAGCCCGCACTCACCGAACGGATCGCTCCGCCCTCACTGCGTGCCGCGTCGTCGGCCCGCTTGAGCATCTCGATCTTCGTCGCCTTCGGAACCGACTCGGGAAGGACCACGACATCGGGGGTCGCCTCGCGGCCGGGACCGCCGAGCGCGACCTGCCGGGTGGTCCCGGTGGCGGAGGCAGCCGCCGCGCTCGCAGCCGCGCGAGCCGCATCGGCGAGCCCCGCGGGGCCGAGGTCGGAGGTATGGGCGAAGCCGGTCGTCTCGCCACGCACGACGCGGACGCCCGCACCGCGCTCGCGGCCCGAGACGAGCTCCTCGATCCGACCGTCGTCGAGCCGGGCGCTCGAACTGCGACGGTCCTCGACGAACACCTCCGCGAAATCGCCACCGCCGGCGAGCGCGGTGGTGAGGGTGGCCTCGAGGAGGCCCGGATCGACCAGCATCGGCAGGGGTTCCTTTCGGGGTGGTGGCGCCCGAGGTGAACGATCGGCCGCCGGCCGCGTACGTTAGGACCGTGTCTCGACGCGCCGGACCTCCTCCTGCCGGGCCGATCCAATCCGGCCTCACGGCGAGCGTCACCCACGTCGTGACCGAGGCCGACACGGCCGCCGCGATGGGAAGCGGCGACGTGCCCGTGCTCGCGACACCGCGGGTCGTCGCGCTCGCCGAGCAAGCGACGTGCGCGGCCGTCGCCGGCGCGCTCGCGCCGGATCGGACCACCGTCGGCAGCGAGGTGCAACTCACTCATCTCGCACCGACGCCGGTGGGAGGTGAGGTGACCGCCGATGCGCTGCTCGAATCGGTCGAGGGCCGTCGCCTCAACTTCAAGGTCACGGTCAGCGATCGTCGTGGCCTCATTGCTGCCGGCTACGTGACCCGAGTCCTCGTCGATCGCGAGCGCTTCGTCGAGCGGGCCGAGGGCTGACGCCCCGATCCTGAAGCCGCGACCCGGGTCGGCCGATGAGGTCCTGTGGCGGAACGCAGGCTTCGGTGGCCGCGCTGGACGATCGTGTCGGTGCTCGCCCTCGCATCGCTCGGCGGCGCGGCGTGGTGGGCCATGCAACGCGCGACGACCGCGCCCGTCGATGCCGTCGACGCGTTCTTCACCGATCTCGAAGCAGGGCGCGACGACCGCGCGTGGTCACGGCTCTGCGCGGCCGACCGCGCTCGCGTTTCCCGCGCCGACTTCCCCGTCGCCGTTTCCGAAGCGCGCCGCGGCCTCGAAGGTCACGACGTGTTCTCGTTCGATCCCATCGGTGATCGGCGCGACGTGCACTACGAACTCGACTACGGCACGCGCACCGATCGCTTCGATGTCGACGTCGTGCGCGAAGACGGTTCGTGGCGACTGTGCAACTTCTTCGCGTCGTGAGCCTGCGGTCTGCGTCTCGATGACCGTTCAGGCGAGGTTGCTGCTCCGCGGGTACTCGTCGCTCGGATCGGTGAGCACGTTCACGACGTACGGACCCCGATGGGCGAACGCGCGGTCGAGCGCGGGGCCGATCTCGCCGGGCCGTTCGACCATCTCGCCGCCACCACCGAGAGCGACCATCACCTCGTCGTACCGCGTGCCCGGCCGCAGGTCGGCGACGACGTCGTAACCGAAGATCGCCTTCATCGGGTGCTTCTCCAGACCCCAGATCCCGTTGTTCCCGATGAGGATCACGCAGTTCGTGTCGTGACGGACGAGCGTGTCGAAATCACCGAGCGCGAAGCCCGTGGCACCATCGCCGAACAACACGACGACCTGACGATCGGGATGCGCGCGTCCCGCGGCGAGCGCGTAGCCGGGGCCCATGCCGAGGCACCCGAACGGTCCCGGATCGAGGAAGGTGCCCGGCGCGAACGAGTCGACGTACTTGCCCGCGTAACTGACGAAGTCGCCGCCGTCGCCGATCACGATCGCATCGCGGTCCAACCGCCGTCGCAGCTCGCCGTAGATGCGCGTCGGCCGGATCGGGTCGGCGTCGGCGTCGAGCGCGTCGCGGTCGGATGCTCGCGCTGCGTCCTCTTCGTCGCGCAGACGCGCCACCCAGGCGTCGTGACCTGCCGCGCCGGTGACGGCATCGGCGAGTGCCGCGAAGGTGGCGCGCAGATCGCCCTCGGTCGACGCCGCGAGTTCGGCGTGCGGCGCGACCTCGCCCGGCGCGTCGCAGAGATGGACGACCTGCGCGTCGCCGAATCGACCGAAGCCGAGCCGGAAGTCGAGCTTCGTCCCTGCGACCAGCACGAGATCGGCGCCCTTGAGCGCCGCCGACCTCGTGCGCGAGAACGCGAGCGCGTGATCGGCCGGGATGGTGCCCCGGCCCATGCCGTTCACGAACACGGGAACGCGGGCCGCTTCGGCCCAGGCGACCATCGCGGGTTCGGCCGTGGCCCAGAACACGTCGCCGCCGGCGATCAGCACCGGACGCTCGGCGGCGCCGACCAGCGCCGCGACGCGCGCGATCGCGTCGGGATCGGGTGCCGCCCCGCGCAATGCCGCGTGGTCGACCGTCGGAATCGTGACCGATCCGGGACCGAACGCGTCGAGCGGGACGTCGACGAACGCCGGCCCGCGGTGCGGGGTGCGCGCGGCGACCAACGAGGCATGCACCTCGGCCACGACCGATTCCGGACCGGTCGCCGTCGCGGCGCGCTTCACGATCGGGGCGACGATCGGCACGTGATCGAGTTCCTGCAACGAACCCGCACCCCACCGACCCTGCGGCGCACGGCCGCCGAGCACGATCATCGGCGAGCCGTTCATCCAGGCTGCCGTCATCGCGCTCACGCCGTTCGTGATTCCGGGGCCGGCCGTGAGCGCCGCGCAACCCGGACGCCGGGTCACCTTGGCCCAGCCCTCGGCCGCGAACGTCGCCGTCTGTTCGTGGCGGACGTCGACGAGCGGGAGCCCGCCGATCACACAGCCGTCGTAGAGCACGAACAGGTGGCCGCCCGACAGGGTGAACATGACGTCGACATCGTGGGCCTTCAGCACCTCGGTCGCGAGGAGCCCGGCATGCCCGTCGACCGAGGTCGCCCCCTGGCCCGAGTTCTCGTAGGGCGTCATCCGACCTTCTCGGGGAGGCTCGCGAGGAACTCGGTGAGCTCGCGGTACCAGGCGTCGGGGTTCTCGAACTGGGGCGAATGACCTGCGCCCTCGATCATCGCGTACCGAGCGCCGGGCACCGTCTCGGCGATGCGGCGCGACGGCCCATGGAACGGCGTGTCGAGCTCGCCGACGAGCACCAACACAGGGATGCCGAGCGTGGCCAGATCGACGTGGTCGTCGGGCTGGTACGCGATCGCACGCGCCATCGCCGCCCACATCAGGTGGGAGAGATCGTCCCACTTGCGGTCGACGAACTCCTGATAGCCGGGGCGTTCGCGCAGGACGCGTTCGTACGCGGGGTTGTCGAGCGGCGATCCGAGCGAGTCGAGCGCGGCCTTGAGGGCGGCCTTGCCCTCGTCGATGGCGATCCGAGCGCCGAGCTCGAGCAGCTCGGGGTCGACGCCGGGGAGCGGCCCCGCCGACGTGTCCATGAAGATGTGCGCCTCGACGCGATGCGGGTGGTCGATCGCGATCCGGCGCGTCACCATGCCGCCCATGGAGTGACCGAGCAGACGGAACCGTTCGAAGCCGAGCGCGTCGGCGACACACAGCACGTCGGCTCGCATCCGGTCGAGGGAGTACCCCTCCAGCGTGTCGGGGCGGCCGCTCGCGCCGTGACCGCGATGGTCGAACGTCGCGACCCGGTGCGACTCGGCGAGTTGGTCGAGATGGTCGAAGAAGTCCTCCTTCGCTCCTCCGAAACCATGGACGAGGAGTAACGCCGGCCCCTCGCCCCTGACCTCGACCGCGAGTTCGACTCCGTCGTCCGTGATGATTCGCATGGGCCCATGCTTCCCCACGCGAGGCCGGCATGCCAACATGGGCGCATGTGCGCGAACTGCATCACCAACGTCGACGTCGTCGGCGGGACCCTCCTCGCCGCCGCGGCTGCCGCTCGTGGATCGATCCGCCAGCTCCTCGCCAAGGCCGGCGTGGCGATGCCGACGACCGAACAGCGAGATTTCCGGGTCGTGCGCTTTCTCCGTGACCTCGACCTCGACCCCGTCGCGATCCTCGGTGCCGAAACCGTTGCCCGGGCCGACGCGGCGCCCGCGTTTCAGGCCACGAGGCTGGCGGCAGTCATGCGATCCCACACCCGCAGCGCGATCGCGTAGATCAGGGCGAGCAGCGCCAAGGCGGTCGGCAACACGATCCATGGCGAGACGTGCGGGAGGCGCACCGGCGTCACCCACCACGGTCCACCCCACGACAGGTCCCATGGGTAGCCGTCGAAGGTCCGGGCCGTGCCGTCGGGCAACAGGATCGTCGGTCGCGCGATCAGGTGTGCCCAGGTCGTCCAGGTGATGAGGCGGCAGACGCCGTAGAAGAACGTCGCGCGATACAGGGCGAGGAGTCCCGGCTCGGAGAGGAACCTTCCGAACCACGCCCAGGCGCGCGCGTCGGGCGGGACGATCCGGGTCCGCCAGTAGTCGCGCGTGAGGCAGCGCCACGACGCCAGGACCACCACCAGCCAGAACGTGTCCATCACGAACCCGAGGCTGCTGTAGTACGCGGCACCGTCGAAATACTTGCCGCCTTCGATCGTCGCGGCGTAGGCCCACGTCCCGATCGACCAGTTGTGTGCCGAGAACGGGAACAAGAGCATCGTGCCGATGCTGTCGTTGATGTCGGTGAGCGCGTGCGCGGCGAACCCGAGCATGTACCCGATCGCCCACGCCGGGTTGTGCTTCCAGAACCACATGGCGGCCGCGACGATCGCGCCGAGGAACACCGTGTGGGTGAAGCCCATCCCCGGCCAACCGCGATGCCATCGGTGGGGGTTCGTCGCGCCGTAGTGCGTGCCGTTGATGGTGAACCCGTAGACCCAGAACTTGGCGAAGAAGTCGGGGGTGAAATCCCCGAGGAAGATCGCGAAGAAGCTGATCTTGCCGCGCAGACGCTTCGGAAGGTGGTTCTCGACCGCGTAGATCTCGAACTGGTGTGCCGCCCAGCTCATCGCGCCCCGTCGGACGGCGACGGCCGCGCGCGGCGACCGGCGAGCGCGGTGGCGACACGCGATCCGGTCTCGACCCAGACGACGAGCCACAACGGTCCGACGATCCAGTTGAGCACGCCCTTGTAGAACAGCCCCGTCGCGATGTAGCTGACCGCCGCCGAGGCGTAGAGCGCGGCCTCGGCGCGCCGACTCAACGCGGAGCGGATCATCCGCGGGAACCTACTCGCACACGCGACAACATCATCGCGATCGTCCCCGCCGCGACCCCGATCGCGAGCCCGCCGACGACGTCGACCACGTAGTGGACGCCGACGTACCAGCGCAGCGCGCCGACCACGCCCGCGATCGCGAGCACGACCGCGCGCTCGCGCGGTCGCGCGTGCCACGCCCACGCGGTCGCGGCCGCCGCGGCGACCGCAGCGTGCGCCGACGGGAACCCGAAGCCGTCGACGGCCTGGCGCACCACGAGCTGCGCGCTCCGCGTCGGCCGCGGGCTCTCGAAGAGATCCTTGGCGAACCGCGCGGCCCAACGAGCGATCAACGTCGCGGCCACCACCGCGACGACGGGTCGGGGCCGCTGGAACCGCAGGATCGAGGCGGGGAGCCAGACGAGCGTCAGCCCGGTCACGGTCCCGAGCGTCATGACGATCTCGGCAAGCGTTTCCAACGAGTCGGGACCGCGCGAGACCCAGGCGACGAACGCGGCATCCGCACCGCGAGCGACATCGAACGTCGCCGCGCACGCCATCGCCCCGAACACCACCAACCCCAGCACCACCGCCGCGGCAACGAGCGGGCGCGGCGACGTTTCGGAGGGGGTGGACACGGGCCCGACGGTACCGGCCGCCGCCGGAGCGGACGACCGCATCGCCGGCGACTGCTTATCCTGTCCGGCGATGGAACGCGGCGACCGACGACGCGGATTGTTCATCCTCCGCCTGCTCGTCAGCGGAGGTCTGCTCGCCGTGCTCGTGTTCAAGGCACCCGACCTCGACGGCGTCCTGCCGCGTGGGCGGCACGGACTCACCGCAGCGTTCCTCGCCGGCGCGGTCGTCGTCGCGCTCTGCGGCGTCGTGCTCTCGGCCTGGCGCTGGCAACGAGTGCTCGCGGCATTCGGCGCCGAGGTCTCGGTGCCGACGTTGACGAACATCTACCTCGCGAGCCTGTTCCTCGGCAACGTGTTGCCCTCGACCATCGGCGGCGACGTGCTCAGGGTCACGCGAGCGTCCCGGCCCTCCGGGTCGGCCGAGATCGCGTTCGGCTCGGTCGCGGTCGAACGGCTCAGTGGCTTCGTCGCACTCCCGCTCCTGGTGCTCACGGGATTCGCGGCGCGTCCGAGTCTCCTCGAAGAGGACCACGCGCTCGTCGCGATCCTCATCGCGCTCGTCACGCTCGGACTGCTCGCGTCGATCGTATTCCTCGCGGGTCATCCGCGCATCGCGGGTCGCTTCACCGAGCACGAGAACTGGGCACGCTTCATCGGCGCCGTACACCGTGGTGTCGACGGTCTGCGGCGAGAACCGCGTCGGATCGTCGACGTGCTCGTCAGCGCGATCGCCTATCAGGTCTCCGTGGTCGCCTCGGTCGCCCTGATCGTCACCGCGATGGATCTCGACCTCCCCATCGCGGCGCTGTTCGCATTCATCCCTGCCGTCGCGATGATCCAGGTGCTCCCGCTCTCGGTGAGCGGCCTCGGCGTGCGCGAGGGCATGCTCGTGCTCTTCCTCGTGCCGCTCGGAGTCAGCCGCGGTCAGGCGGTCGGACTCGGCCTGCTCTGGTATGCCTCGCTCCTCGTGGTCAGTGCGCTCGGCGCCCCCGCCTTCGTCGCCGGCAACCGACGAGCGAGCATTCCCGGGCCGGCCGACCTCCCGGCGCCTGACGTCCCGGCAGCCGACCTCCCGGCGAAATGACCACCGACGCTGCGCGACGCGACTGGCCCGCGGCCCGCCGTCTGCGAACCGGGCACGTTCTCTACTGGTGGGCCGAGATCCTCGCGGTCCTCACCTTCTACGTGGGTTACTCGACCGTTCGGAACAACACCAACGCGTCGCCGTCGGCCGCGTTCGACAACGCGATCCGTCTCATGGACTGGCAGCGCACGCTCCACATCGATGTGGAACTCACGCTCCAACAGTGGGCGCTGCACTTCGAGCCGCTCATCGTGCTCTGCAACTACTTCTACGGTTCGCTCCACTTCGTCGTCACGATCGCGGCAGCCCTCTTCTTGTTCCGGCGGTTCCCCGACGACTATCCGCGCTTTCGCAACACGCTCGGCGCGGCGACCGCGCTCGCGCTGATCGGATTCGCGGCCTTTCCGCTGATGCCGCCGCGATTGCTCGACTGTTACGCCGACGACGGCAACATCGCAAACTGCTACGTCGACGGAGCCGACCCCACGACCGACCAGTTCGGATTCGTCGACACGCTGGCCCGCGATCCCGCGATCTGGTCGTTCAACTCCGGCGCCATGAGCAAATTGTCGAACCAGTTCGCGGCCATGCCGAGCGTGCATTGCGCCTGGGCACTGTGGTGCGCGACCGTCTTCGTCCCCCGCGTGCGGCGGCGCTGGGCGCGTTGGCTTGCCGGGCTCTATCCACTGCTCACGGTCGTCGTGATCGTGTTGACCGCGAACCACTACCTGCTCGACGCGGTCGGTGGCTTCGCCGCCTTCGGTCTCGGCCATCTCATCGCGCACCGATTCACCCGCGCCGGCCGTGCGACCGAGGCACCCGCCGAGGTCAGCGGGTTGCTCGTACGAGGCGGATGACGGCTTCGCGTACGGCACGGTCGGCCAACGACAACTGGGTCCCGCGCGCGGTGACCAACGCGAGCCGCCGCGGAGGCATGTCGGCGATCGCGATGGCACGCAGGCGTTCGTCGTCGGGGGGAACGGCCGTCTCGGGGATGATGCTCAGCCCCGCTCCCGCGGCGACGAGATCGCCGATGAGTCGCACACCTTCGATCTCCACCGGCACGTCGAGCTGGACACCCTGATCGATCGCGGCGTTGTCGACCTCGTCGCGCAACGGGTTGCCCTGCGGAGGCAGCACCAGTGGATGGCGAGCGAGCATCGCGAGCGCGACCGGCGGATCGGCGCCGAGGTCGAAGTCGGCAGGCACGAGTGCGACGAGGTCCTCGACCAGAAGATGCTCGACGACGAGGCGGGCATCGGTCACCGGTTCGGTCAGCACGGCCTGGGCGATGTTGCGCGTCGCGACGTCGGCAGCGAGTCGTTCGGAAGCACCTTCGTTCACGCGGAACCGGATGCGCGGTGCATCGCGCCGGATGCTCGCGACCAACTCGGGTACGAGCCAACGGCTGACGGTTCCGACGACACCGAGCGAGGCGTGGCCGACCTCGAGGCCGAGGAGCATCCGTACATCGTCGTGGAGCGCCGCCAATTCGGCCTGGATCCGCCGGGCCCGGTCGAGCGCGACCACCCCGAACTCGGTCGGCTCGGCCCCCCGACGGCCCCGCACGAGCAGGGTCACCCCGAGTTCGGCCTCGAGCTGGCGGATCATGTCGGAGACGTTCGACTGCACCGTGTGGAGCGCATCGGCGGCCGCGGTGAAAGATCGGTGGTCGTCGATCGCGACCAGGGCGTCGAGATGGCGGAGTTCCACGGCAGACCTCCCGGTCGCGGGGGGTGACCGAGCGGCCCGCGAACGGACACGCTCGGTGCACAATCGGTCAAGGTGATGGACTCTATCGCTTTGACCTGTTTGACAGATGAGGTTGTGAACGGCTTCACTAATAGGGAACGAACCCCGGGGGCTGGGGCATCCCCCCGCCCCGGCTCCCCGGCTGGTTCGGTCCCGGAACGACCCGAGGCGCGCTGCGCCACGGTGGCGCCGGGTCACGCAGAACTCACCGATCCCCCGGACCCACCGGGCAGGGAGGGCAAGCACCATGACCACCGAAACCATCACCCCGGCGAACCTCGTCTTCGGCGGCGTCCTCGAGTGGACCGCCGACGCGGCGTGCGCAGGACACACGAAGTTGTTCTTCGCGCCCCCCGGCGAGCGACCCGAAGCACGCGCCGTGCGCGAATCGCAGGCCCGTTCGATCTGCGGCACCTGCGACGCACTCGTCGAGTGCCGACAGTGGGCCCGCGAGAACCGCGAGTACGGCTACTGGGGCGGCGAGTCCGAAGAAGAGCGTGCCGCCGCCGGCTACCGCGTCGACATGCCCGTCGGACGTGTGGCGCGCTACCCGCGCGGCAACGGCGAGCCGGTCGCTCCCCGCGACGCTCGTATCGCCTGAAGCCGACGCTTCCCGCGAGCCCGCGCCGGCCGCGGATCGGTCTCGCGTCGCCCGTATGACGGGCCCGCGCGCCGACACGTAGATTCGCCGCCGTGAACGACGACACAGGACCCGACGGTGTGGATCTGCGACGCTTGCGCGGCTGGTTCGCGGATCAGGTCCCCGGCGCGACGGGCGCGCCACTCGCCGCGACCCTGATCTCCGGCGGCAAGTCGAACCTGACCTTTTCGATCACCGACGGCACGAGTACCTGGGTGCTGCGGCGCCCGCCGCTCGGCCACGTGCTCCCGACCGCACACGACATGGCGCGCGAATACCGCGTGATCAATGCACTCGGGCCGACCCCCGTGCCGGTGCCCGAGGCCTACGCGTTCTGCGACGACGTCGACGTGAACGGCGCGCCGTTCTACGTGATGGAACAGGTCGACGGCCGCATCCTGCGCACCCCTGCCGACCTCGCGACGATCTCCGTCGACGACGCCCGTCGCTGTTCCGAGCAACTCGTCGACGTGCTCGCGGCGATCCACCAGGTCGACTGGGCGTCGGTCGGGCTCGCCGATTTCGGCCGACCCGACGGCTATCTCGCACGGCAGGTCCGACGCTGGAACCAGCAGTGGGAGAGTTCCAAGGAAGCGGGCTGCCCCGACGTCCCCGCGATCACCGACCTCGCACGCCGGCTCGCCGCATCGGTGCCCACCTCGCCCGCGCCGACGATCGTGCACGGCGACGACCGGCTCGACAACACGAGGCTCGCCCTCGACGATCCCGGCCGGGTGGTCGCGGTCCTCGACTGGGAGATGTCGACGCTCGGTGATCCGCTCGCCGATCTCGGGCTGTTCCTCCTCTACTGGGGTCGCGACGAGGCCCAGGCCATGGTCACCGGGACGACGGTCGACACCGATGCCGGATTCCTCCCCGTCGGCGCGATCATCGACCGGTACGCCGATGCCACCGGCTTCGATCTCGCTTCGCTCGAGTGGTACGAGGTGTTCGCTGCCTACAAGCTCGCCGTCATCGTTGCCGGGATCCATGCCCGGTTCCTCATGGGGCTGACCCGCGGCGACGGGTTCGAAGGCATGGGCATCGTCGTCGAACGGCTCGCCGAATCGGCGCTCCAACGCGCCTCGGCCTCTCCGATCGCGGGCCTGCGCGGCTGATCGAGGCTCCAGCCGACCCCGAAACACGCCGAAACCAAGGCGGGAGGTCGGCAGTGGCGGTACGACGCGCCCTCGGCGCAACGCTCATCACGATGGTGCTCGCCGGCTGCGGCGGACGGGTCGACGCGATCGGTCCGGCCGCGGGCGAGCACCCCACGGACGATCGGGGCGAGTCGACGAACGCCGACGTCGCCGGCCCGAAAGTCGCGGCTCCGACGAACACCGCGTCGAGCACCACCACCGCGACGCGCGATTCCGCCGAGGATCGGAGCGACGATCCGGCGACCACGACGTCGGAGCCCGGCTCCGCGGCCGGCGTCGCCAGTACCACGACACCCACGACGACACCGCTGCCGGACCCCACCGACGCGCGCGACGAACGCGACGACGCCGCGGCCGAAGCGGCGCGGCTCCGGTCGGCGGATCTGCCGGGATGGACCGAGACGCCCGGTGCCCACCTCGACGATCCCAGCGGCTTCGACGATCCCCCCGCCGGATGCGGCTACTTCGACATGCTCGATGCGATCGGCACGACGACGGCGCGACGCGCGTCGCCGACCTTCACGTCGCCCGACGGGCTCGACCAACTCGCGAATCAGGTCACCGTCTACGACCGCGCCGCCGACGCCACGACTGCGCTCGACACGTTCGACCGGACCGAGACACCCGACTGCCTCGAACGAATCCTCGCCGCGGGTGGCGCGGGCGTCCGCGTGTCGGGCGTCACGGTCGAACGTCGAGTGCTCGATGCGGGCGACGACGGCGTGACCTACCGCGCCGAACTCGACATCGACGACGGCGGGCGCTCGTACCTGTTCGTCGCGGAACTGTCGTACGCGCGGGTCGGGCGCGCCCTGACCTTCCAGATGTCGATCGGGTACGAGGGCGTCGCCGAGGAGACGGCGCCCGCGTTCGACACCGTCGTCGCGCGTCTCACCGATCGCTTCGGCGTCTGATCGCGCCGTCGCGGATCGGCACCGCGGCCGCGGATCAGGTGCAGGTGAGGCCGAGGCGCAACGCCGCGAGGTTGTCGCGCATCACCGTGAGGTAGTCGGCGTCACCGCCGCCTGAATCGTCGAGTCCTTCGAGCGGATCGAGCGTCGCCACCGCGAGCCCGCCGGCTTCGTTCGCGAGCGTTTCGGCGACTTCGGCCGAGACCAACGTCTCGACGAAGACCGTCGTCGCTCCGGTCTCGTTCACCAGCGCGCTCAGCTCCGCCAGCCGCTCGGGGGTCGGTTCCTGGTCGGGGGTGATGCCGGCGACGCCGTGCTGCTCGAGGTCGTAGCGCCGAGCGAGCCATCCGAACGCATCATGGGCGGTGAACAGCTCGCGGCGCTCACAGTCGGCGAGCCCCGCGGCAAACTCGCGGTCGAGGTCGACGAGCGCCGCGCGGACGCGCTCGGCATTCGCCCGATAGCCCGCCGTGTGATCGCGGTCGACCGCGCTCAGCGCGGCCGCCACCTCGTCGACGAGATCGCCCATGATCACCGGGTCGAGCCACACGTGAGGGTCGAGTTCGCCCACGTCGCCCGAGCCCGTCCCCCCGGCAACGCCTTGCAGCGCTTCGAGGGCCACGAGGGTGCCGTCCGCGCGGTCGGCGACCGCGGCCTCGACACTCGGCTGGAAGCCGCCACCGAGCACGATCACCAGATCGGCGTCACCGACGGCGGCGACCTGACTCGGGCGCAGTTCGAGGTCGTGGGGTTCGGCTCCCGCCGCCGTGAGGTTCGCGACGTCGACCCGGCCGCCGCCGACCTGCTCGGCGACCCAGGCGAGTGGATAGAACGCCGCGACCACCCGAGCGCTCCCCGCGGATTCGTCGACCTCGTCGGCGCCACACCCCGTCACGACGAAGCCGGCGAGGAGACCGACGACGAGGGCCACTCCTCCAAGCCGTGACGTCATGAGAATGATTCTTGCATCCGACACTTGCCGCGGCAAGTCGCGCGAGGATCCCTCGATGCAGCTCGTCACCATCGCCGGACGTTTCCACGCGCTGACGGGGGCGCTCGACGACCCCGCGACGCGGGCCGTCGACGTCACGACGCTCACGGGCCTCGACGCCGACCCGACAGCGTTCCTCGCGGCCGATGGGCTCGGGCGCCTCACCGAGCACGATCCCGCCGCTGTCGCGCGGCATCCGAGCATCGCGCTCGCCGGCGCCGACCTCGACCCGGTCGTCCCACGGCCGCGCACGGTCTGGGCCGTCGGGGTGAACTACCGCGCGCACGCCGCCGAGATGGGCCGCGAGCCACCGAGCGCGCCGACGCTCTTCACCAAGTCGGTCGGGTCGTTGATCGGTCACGGCGCCGCGATCGTCGTGCCACCGTGTGTCACCCAGCCCGACTACGAGGGGGAGGTCGCCGTCGTGATCGGACGCACGGCGCGCGATGTCGACGAGGACGACGCTCTCGAGGTGATCGCGGGGATCTCGATCGCGCACGACGTGTCGAGCCGTGACCATCAGTACACGACCGGTCAGTGGAGCTGGTCGAAGAGCTTCGACACGTTCTGTCCGCTCGGACCGGTGCTGACCATCCTCGCCGGCCCCGACGCGGTCCCCCTCGATCTCGGGGCGCTCGCGATCGAGACCCGATTGAACGACGTCGTCGTTCAATCGTCGAACACCGCGGACCTGATCTTTTCGATTCCGCGGCTCGTGGCCTGGATCACCCAGGGTCAGACGCTGCTTCCCGGCGATGTCATCCTCACGGGCACACCGGGTGGGGTGGGTGCCGCGCAGGATCCACCCCGATGGCTCCGCGACGGCGACGACGTGGCGATCACCGTCGCGGGCGTCGGCACGCTGCGAAACCCGATCCGGCGGACCGGCTCGTAACATCTGCGAAGTGACGAGCTGGGTCTGGCCGAGGTGACCACGGGATCGGCGCGATGACCAACTGGAGCATCGAGCCGCCGCTGCGCGACCCCGTGCTCGTCGCCGCGTTCGAAGGCTGGAACG
>SXJQ01000329.1 GCA_005779345.1 Actinomycetota bacterium | reverse complement strand
GGGGGCCCTGCGCCCGCTGGGCCCACCGCGGATCGTCAGCCGATGTTGCCGACGACGCCCTTCACGAAGAAGTCCATCGTCTCGACTTCGGCGTAGGTGGGCTGCTCGCCCTCGGCCCACACCTCGTCGCCATCCTGGTTCTCGACCGGGCCCGCGAACGGCGAGCCGCCGTCGACGAAGGCCTGGCGCGTCTCGTCGATGAGATCCTGGGTCTCCTGGTCGACCATCGTCCCGTAGGGCGACTGGACGAACGGGTTGTCGCCCGTCTGCAGCCCGACGCGATAGTCACCGTTGTAGACCGACTCGGCGAACCCGCCGTCGACCACCGTCTGCACGATGTCGATGTACAACGGTCCCCAGTTCCACTCCGAACCGGTGATCCACCCGTCGGGCGCGAGCTCCGAGGCGTCGAAGTGGTAGCCGACCGACATCGCGCCGGCTTCCTCGGTCGTCTCGATGATCGTCTTGGTGCAGTCCTGGTGCTGGCTGATCACGTCGACGTCCTGGTTGAGCAGGCTCGTCACGGCCTGGGCCTGCTGTCCGGGATCGCACCAACTGCCCGTCGAGATCGCGATGGTCTCGGCGTCGGGGTTCACGCTCTGCGCACCGAGCGTGAACGCATTGATGTTCGCGAGGGTCTGCGGGATCGGGAACGCGTAGATGTAGCCGAGCTTTCCGGTCTCCGACGCCTTCCCGGCGGCGATGCCTGCGGTGTACACCGGTTCGTAGACCGTGCCGAAATAGGTCCCGAGGTTGTCGAGCTTCGGTTCCGCCTCGAGGCCGCCCTGGTGAACGAACATCACGTCGGGATTCGCCGCGGCGACCTTGGTCGCGAATTCGAGGTGGCCATAGCTCGTCGGGAAGATGAGGTCCGCGCCCTGCTCGACCATGTCTTGCATGACGGCCTCGGCCTCGGCCGTCTCGGGCACGTTCTCGGCCTGGAGGATCTCGGCGTCGGGGAACGCGGCCTGGACGGCGAGACTGCCCTCGTAGGCAGCCTGGTTGTAGCCGAAGTCGTCCTTCGGGCCGACGTAGAGGAAGCCGATCGTGAGGTCGCCGTCGCCGGTGTCCCCGGTCGAGTCGGTCGCGCCGGTCGACTCCGTGTCGCTCGTCTCGTCGTCGCTCCCACATGCTGCGAAGAGCAGTGCGGGGAGCGTCAGCATCGCCAACGTCGTTCGGTACTTGCGGTGCATCGGTTGCTCCTTCGGTTTGCGGTCTGGGTGTTCGGTTCGGTCAGCCGGCCGATTCGAAGACGCGGCTGAGTGATTCGGGGACGGCATGGACGCGTCGGCGGCTGAGTGCCGCGAGGACGATCACGACGACGAGGTACGGCAGCGCCTGCAAGAGGTAGGGCGAGAGGTCGGTACCGCGTGCCTGCAATTCCAATTGGAGGGCAATCGCCCCGCTGAACAAGTACGCCCCTGCGATCGCCTTGAGTGGGTTCCACGCCGCGAAGATCACGAGAGCGACCGCGACGAACCCGCGCCCGACGGTCATGTTCTCGGACCAGTTGCGTGTGTAGGCAGTCGCGAGTTGCGCGCCGCCGACGCCCGCGAGCGCACCACCGACGAGCAGCGCGGCGGCGCGGACCCGGCGCGGTGAGGTGCCGAACGTCTGGAGCACCTCGGGCCGTTCACCCGCAGCGCGCAACCACAACCCGGTTCGGGTGCGGAACATCGCGAGCCAGATGCCCACCGCGACGACGACCGACAGGTAGGTCAGGAGGTCGTGGTCGAACAACACCGGACCGACGAAGGGAAGTCGCGACAAGCCGGGGACGGGCACCGTCTCGAGCGGGTTCACGCCCTGGCCCACGTAGTCCTGCCCGAACAGCGAGGTCAACCCGATCCCGAGGAACGTGACCACGAGCCCGCTCGCGATCTGGTTCGCGCCGCGCACGAGCACGACGAACGCGAGCACCGCCGCGAGTGCGGCACCGGCCGCGGCACCGGCCAGCACCCCGAGCCAGGCGTTGCCGGTCTCGATCCCGACGGCGTACGCGGTCATCGCTCCGGCGAGCATCGAACCCTCGGTGCCGAGATTGACGATGCCGGCGCGTTCGCTGATCGTTTCGCCGACGGTCGGATACAGGATCGACGTCCCGCCGGCGACGGCACCGGTGAGTACGGCTTCGAGCAGCATCAGGCCGCGCTCCGCTTGCCCCAGCCGAGGACGGCGAGCAAGACCAACGCCATCAGGATGTTCACGGCCGCACCCGACAGGCCGGCACTGATCTTGAGGCCGTTCCCACCGATCGCGATCGCGGCGAGCACGAACGCGGCAAGGACGCATCGCAGCGGCTGATGGCGCGCGAGCCACGCCGCGAGGAACGCCACATACCCGTAGCCCGGCATCACGTCGGGACGGAGCCGGCCCTCGACGCCGACGATCTCCACGAAACCCGCGAGTCCGGCGAGCATCCCGCCCACGGCCATGGCGGAGAACGCGAGCCAACGCACGCGGAAGCCGGCGCGGAACGCGGCCTCGGGATTACCGCCGAGCACGCGGAGACGGAACCCCCACCTCGTCGCGGCCAGCAGGACGAACACCGCGACCGCGGCGATCGGAGCGATCAGGATTCCGACGTTGACCCGATTCCCCCACAGGATCGGGAGGCGTTGCGTTTCGGTGAGCGCCTCCGAATACGCCTGACCGAGGCTCGTCGGGTCCTTCCACGGCTCGAAGACCAGCCAGTTGAGGAAGATCAAGGCCACGTAATTGAGCAACAGCGAGGTGATCGCCTCGTTGGCACGGGTGGTGACGCGCAGGATCGCGGGGATCGCGGCCCAGAGCATCCCGCCGGCCGCAGCGGCGAACGCCATCACGACGAGGTTCACGGCCGTCGATCGGCCATCGCCGATGGCGTACGCCGCGCCGCACGCGCCGATGGCACCGAGCACCATCTGTCCTTGCCCGCCGATGTTGAAGAGGCCGGCGGTCGCGGGCAGCGCGACGGCGAGCGCGCCGAGCAGCAACGGGGCGGTCCGCAGCAGCGTCTCGCCGAGACTGTCGGCGTCGCCGAACGCCGAGTCCCACATCGCGCGCAGCGCGTCGAGCGGTGAGGCACCCTTGGCCATGAGGAATGCCGCGTAGATGATCAGCGCGCTGACCAGCGCGACCGCGAGCCGAGCGGTCGACCGCCACCGTCCACGGGGCAGCGTCGTCTCGTCCGCGTCGGGGGGTGTCACGCCGACATCGGGCGCGGTGTCGACGAGCTCCGGTGCGGCCGTCGCGACGTTCACGCGTCGGCGCCCTGGAGCATGAGGCGCCCGATCTCCTGCCGATCGGTCACCGACGGATCGACGAT